>CAYVPZ010000146.1:0-9202 GCA_964453955.1 uncultured Solibacteraceae bacterium
CTCCGCTGACGGCTGGGGCCATCCTGCCCAGGAGCGGACCCGCAACCGATCGGCCCGCCACGCCCGAGCAAATCGAAAAGATGAAGGAGCGCCTGCGCGAGGAGCTTGACGCCGGCGGCCTGGCCGTCGGCATGGGCATCCAGTACACGCCAGGAGCAACGCGGTCGGAGGTGATCGACGTGTTCCGGCTCGCCGCCGAGCGCCGGCTGCCGGTCTACACGCATGTGCGCAGCATTGGCCGCATTGAACCCGGCTCCTCCATTGAAGCGGTGAGCGAGGTTATCGGCGCGGCCGCCATCACGGGCGCTTCGCTGCATATCGTGCACGTCAACAGCTCCTGTGCGGCCGACTCGCTCGAATGCCTCTCCATGATTGAGGGAGCGCGGGCACGCGGCCTCGACGTGACCACTGAGGCATATCCCTACATCGCCGGTATGACAGCGATCAACTCGGCGCTTTTCAACCCGGGCTGGCAGCGGGAGCTGGGCATCGGCTTTGGCGACCTGATGCTTCCTGAAACCGGAGAGCGCCTTACCAGGGAGCGTTTCGACGAACTGCACGGCTCCAGCACCGCGCACTTCGTGATTATCTTCGCCAATACGCAGGAGGTGGTTGACAAAGTCATCCCGCATCCGCTGGTGATGATCGCCAGCGATGGCCTGGCAGGTCATCCACGGAACGCCGGAACCTATTCGCGCGTTCTGGCCCAATACGTTCGCGAAAAGGGAACCATCTCGCTGATGGACGCGTTGCGAAAGATGAGTCTCATGCCGGCGGAAATGCTGGAACGTTCCACTCCCGGCGCGCGGCAAAAAGGCAGATTGCAGGAAGGCGCCGACGCCGACATTGTTGTGTTCGACGCCGCCACCATCGGCGACCGCTCTACGTTCGCCAAGCCGATGGAGCCGAGCGTGGGAGTCCGCTATTTGTTGGTCGGAGGAACCGTGGTTGTCGACGAAGGCAGGATCGTGCCGGATGTGTTTCCAGGCCTTGCGTTGCTGGGGCCGGGAAAGCGCTCGGCTTTGCCTGACTAGCAGCCTGGGGCGAAAGTGGCCGTTCGGCCAATTCGGGGACAGGCGACGACATTCCGTACCGGAAAGCCTCTGAAAACAATCCACAGGTTGCTACGGAATCTCGTTGCCTGTCCCCGAATTGGACGCAGAATGGCTTTCGCCCCAGGCTGCGAGCTGCGGTCTCCCCACGCCCACGACCTGGCATTCCCCAGGGCCGAATCGGCCACTCCCGGATTGCCGGCAGTCTTTCCCCTGCCTTACTGTGGAAGCTCGACTCGACCCCAAACCCTGAGTTTGAAAAGCAGGGTACGAGTGGCGCGCGATTCGCCCGGAGCCGAGACGGCCATCCGCAATCGGATAGAATGACCTCCATGGCCATCACGCCCGATGAGTTCAAGGACAGAATCACGGCGATGGTGCGAACGCACTATGCCACCAACCGCACGCCGTTACTTCTGGCGCATCTTGGAACCGAGCTCGACAAAGCCGATGCTTGGCCGTCGGACCGTGGGCAACGAAGCCTAAAACAGCTAATCAAGGACTGCGCGGCACCAGATCTCGACATTGTTTGGGATAGACGTTCACCCGCCTATGTTGCCGTGGTCACTCAGGATGTCCGCGATGCTGTCCTGGCCCAGATCGAGGAGAGGCTGGGCGCCAACAGAACCATAGCTGTGCGGCTGGAAGACATCGTGCGACCGGTGCTTCTTGCATTCTGTATCGACACGCACGACCAGCCGGTTTACGTTCGCCGCTCGCGACCTTTTAAGTACGAGATTGGTAACCTTTCGCCGGATCGCATTTCAGAATTTGTCCATGTGGAACCTGAATACAGACGCGCTGGCCTTCGGGTTGATCGTCTACAATCCTTGCCCTTAACCGATAGGCGGGACCTCGAAGGGCGTATTCAACAATGGGCTTCAGTGCATGGTTTGCAGATGGAGCAGTTCTTAAGGCTCGACCAGGAGGTCGCTGATACTGGAAAGACGGCACTCGACCGTCTGCTTGCTGCGCAACCACCGGACGTAGCGCAACGCTTAATGATCCCGGCCGACATCGCTCAGATTCTGGCTAGAATTCGTTAGGCCTCATGGGAAAGCGCAGGAAAAAGACGCGGACGCGACCAGCGATCGCTACGTCACAATCGACGACGCCTGTCGACCTGCTTCTCCTTGCTGGGCTTCCATACCCTCTACACAATCGCATCGAGGGATTCCTCAGGGATCTCGCTGGTGTATATTCCAAAGTAATTGCGGTCTCTTCTGCCAGTCATGATGGGCCGCTCTACCGAAAGCACCCTGTTGCTAGCCTCCTTCGGGCGGCAGCCGACTTCTCGATTCGCAGGCTTAAGAGCCGGGGCGAGAACCAGCCTCCACGGCCAAGGCGAATTGCCTTGTTTTATGTTCCGGCTGACGACGATCAAGAACTTCTCAGTGCGTTCGACTTTTTTGTTTTTCCTGTCCCACTGCGAGAGTTGGCCGGCTTTGATGAGGCTCGACATCAAAAACGTCATAACCGCATTGTATGCGAGCAGGCCATTCAGAAGGCCTTCGAGGTTTATTCTCGTGAGCTTATTGGATCTCTCCAACCGCGGATTGAGAGCCGGAGGTCATCTGAGCCGCTTCTTCTTCCGCCGCTCAACTTCCATTTGCCTCAGCGAAGATTGCAGCAGGCCTTCTGCGAACTGACGCGCCGGACTCGGATGTGGGAAAATGCCATGCCCGACGGTATTGTTCCCGAGATGTTTGAGCATGAGCAGTTGCCAAAGTTTCTTGGCCGTCAAGAACGGCAGATGATGTTTCGTGACGCACGGGATGTGATCTTTCCCTGTGCTCGGGCAAATGAACGTCATGGGCCACCGCCCGATGTGCAGCCGGAATCCGACTTGGCGGTATTGCAGAACTTCCTTCGAAGCGTTTACCGGTTCGGAACACGTCTACCCGACGGTTCCCATCACGATGCACAATTGGAGTGGGGCCGACATTTTCACGACATGACGTTCGATTGCTCTCGGAATGGACCGATCTCAGTAACTGCGAGCCACGCAAATCTCTACCCGGACGACTATGTAAGAAGCGGGCCGTAAGAGTGCATCCAAAAAGAAATGCCGCAACGCTAACTTGTAGACGCTGCGGCTAATATCACGGAACGACTGTGGTTGCTATAACTTACGTCCCAGCCGGTCGATCTGGTTATCTCAAAAAGCCTAACCAATCACAACGATTCCAGCTTTCGCCGCAATCGAAGGACCCAAATTGGGTCGTCGGATCTCAAAGCCGAAGCTCTGGCGCTTTTCCGCTTTCTTCAAGTCGGTCCACGCGGATGCCGTTACGCACCTCAGTAACGTTCACGTACATCATCTCATGTTGAGTGGACGCCGGGCAAGGGGGGTAGTGTGGTCATAAGGAAGACTTTTTCTGGGAGCCCATGTCTCCCCCGACCCAGTACTTCCCCAAAATTGGTGCCAACGTGATCTTCCTTATAAATCTTCGAGTTCCACTGGACCGCTTCAAAGGTTTGCTTTCGGCACGGCAGCAACACGGGTGACATCCCAACCGTTGGTGGGGCGGTGGACGTATTGGCGTAACCCCATCGAACATTCAGTGGGTTCGAAAAGAATCATTGACGGCAGCTACGAATTTAAGCAGTTCCGAATTCTCCCAGACATGATCCGTGATCCCTGCCGCCATCGCTCGCGCTTTGCCGTGCGAAGCGCCCCGAAGCTCGGGGAAAGTAGTCGGCCACTCTGAAAGCGGGCCACGGCCTTCCGTGACATTGGCCTCGTAAAGGCCCCATCACGTCGAATTGACGGAACGGGCATTCCCTGGAAGTGGCGCCCAAACTCCAAATCCTCTCACTTCGCCGCCGCCACCCCGGCCGCCGCGCGCGCCTCCACCCGCGTGCTCGCATACAGCTTGCGCAACGCATCGGCCTTCTCCGGCGCGCCGGCCACATCCGCCGACGCCAAAAACCACGCCCACGCCGACTGCTCCAGCACCGCCGCATCGGGCGCCCATCCATCCAGACCCAGCCCGATCGCCTTCCCCACCCCGAAGCGCGCCATCTCCCGATCGCGCCGAAAACCGCGCACATTACCCCGCACATCCAGCGCCAGCGCATCCACGTAGAGCAGCCCGGGAAAGAAATCGCTGTAGGCGCCCGGCGCGTTCGGGCCGAAACCGGCCGCCGCCGCTTCCCACACCCACACCAGATTGCTCAGCTTGTGATGGTCCGCCAGGCGTTCGAAAAGCTGCCGGTACAGGGCGGCCGATCCCTCGATGCCCTTGCGGCCCGCCCACCAGAACTTGTCGCTGTTCGGCTGCGGGTACGGCCGCCACAGCACGGCCACGCCGGCATCCTGCAGCTCCCGCAAATACCCGGCAACTTCATCCACCTGCCCGCACCAGAGCTGATACAGATTCGTGCCCGGCGTCACCAACTCGTTCCATTCGAAATCGGTCAGCTTCCCGTCGGCCGCCCCGCCGGTGGGCCTCGCCGGACGCCAGCTCAGCGTCACCACGGCCCCATCCTTGTGTTGGCGCTTCGCCTCCGCGACAATGGCCGCGACGGCTTCCTTTGGCCCGCCCAGATCCTGCCCATACATCGCCGGAGACTTCGCCGTGATGGCGGCGATCTGTGCGCTCGCGCCGGCCACCGCTCGCGCGTCGTTATCCTGGCCGCTCAGAACGCTGTTCCCGGTCACCGCATAAAGCCTGGCCAGCAGATCCTTTGCGCCGCGGGTTGGCCGTGGCGTCACCGGCTCGGGCTCGGAAGCGGCCGAGGCTTTGCGAATGGCCGCCGTCGCATCGGCCACGCGGGCATCGTCGCGGCTCGCCGTGTTCGGCGCGTCATAGATGGCGCGCAACGCCTCCAGCGAATTCCCCTCCTGCACGATTTCGCTCCAGCACATGAACCACGCGTACCGCGGCTGCTGCGCCAGAACGGCCGGCGCCGGAACCGCCCCCACCTCGCCCAGCGCCACCGGCTTGCCCGCGGCCAGCGTCATTAAATCGTCGTAGAAACTCTGCTGGAATTCGCCGTAAATATCCACCGAAAGCACGTCCGCGTATTCGGCGCCGGGAAAATAATCGGCGTAGGGGCCCGGCCCGCTCCCGCCCGATCCCGGCGCATTCGCGTTCCACACCCACACCAGGTTGTTCAGCTTGTGTACGTTCACCAGCCGATCGAAAAGCTGCCGGTACAGCGCGGCCGATCCGTCTTTCCCCTTCCTCCCGCCCCACCAGAACCAGCCCCCGTTCACCTCGTGATACGGGCGCCACAAAACCGGCACGCGTGCCTCCTGCAATTGCTTCAGGTAACCCGCAATCACGTCCACCTGCGCGCACCAGCGCTTGTACAAAGCCGTTCCGGGTGTCAGCACCTCCTTCCATTCGAAGTCCGTCAGATGGCCCTGCACGCTGTCGCGAAACGTCACCGGCTCGTCATCGGTGGGCCGCACCGCGTGCCAGGTCAACGTCACGATGGCGCCGTTGCGGTATTGCCGGATGGCTTCCTCCACCATCGCCGGCCGCCCCAGAACGGAGTCTTTGTCGGCGCCGGTCTGAAAGCCGAAATCCTCTCCGAAAATGGCCGGATATTTGCCCGTCAGGTCCAGCGCGCGGTCGGTCCACGTGGCGCCCACGTTGGGGTAATTGTGCTGGCCGGTGAGCGTGTACTTGCCCGACATCGCATAGAGATAACTCAGCAGCGCCCGCGCTTCCGGCGTGGCATGACGGTTCACCGGAGAGGGCTCGGTCTGTGCGTAAAGCGAAACTCCGCCGGCGACAAGCAGCACACTGATCAGCAGCTTCATTCCAGGGGCTCCTTTGGAGGAAATCCCACTCTATCGCAATCCGCCGCCGTTATCGCGTACAATACGGCACGGAGATCCAATCGATGCCAGACCTCGTTGTACGTCCCACGCTCAAGTTTATTCAGGCCGCCTACATCGCGGTTATCGTGCTCGTTCTCGCGGCCTTCGTCGCCCAGCATTACTACCGCCCGGCATGGCCCGCGTGGACGCCGCTCATCCTTGCGATCCTGCTGCTGTGGGTGATTGTCCGCCACGTCCACCAGATGGCCCGTAAGCTGACCATCGGCGCCGAGAAGCTGACCTACGAAGAGGGACTGCTGGGTAAATCCACGCGCGCCATCCAGCTCGCCAAAGTCCAGGATGTCCGCGTGGATCAGAGTCTGTTCGATCGCCTGTTCGGCGTGGGCCGCGTCTCCATGGAAACCGCCGGAGGCTCCAGCCGCCTGACCATGGCGGCCATCGACCGCCCGCAGCACATCGCCGACGAGATCACCAATCGTTCCGAGAAGGCCATGGCCGCCCGCCCCCCCCTGTAGCCCGTGGAGCAGGCGTTTTCGCCTTCGTCGTTTTATCATTGTCTCCGTGACCGCTACTTCTTCTTCCGCCCCGCCGCCCCTGCTCGACCGCGAGCTCTTCTTCGGCGACCCCGAGATCGTCGGTGCCGACCTTTCTCCCGACGGCCGCTACATCGCCTTCCTCAAGCCCCTCGATGGCGTGCGCAACGTCTGGGTGAAGCGCACCGAAGACCCCTTCGACGCGGCCCGTCCAGTCACCCGCGACACGAAGCGTCCCATCCCCGGCTTCTTCTGGTCGCGCGACGCCAGGTACATCCTCTTCGTGCAGGACCAGGCCGGCGACGAGAATTACAACGTCTTCGCGGCGGACCCCGCCGAGACCGACCCGGTGGCCCGCAATCTCACCGACGTCGAGGGCGTGCGCGCCTTCATCTACGCCGTGCCCAAAACCGAGCCCGACATTCTCTACGCCGGCCTCAACGACCGCGACAAGGCCTGGCACGACCTCTACCGCGTGCGCATCTCTACCGGCGAGCGCGCGCTGGTCCGCCGCAACACCGAGCGCATCGCCGTCTGGCGATTCGACAACGCCGGCCAGTTGCGTCTGGCCGCCCGCTCGGCCGAGAACGGCGACACCGAGATTCTGCGCGTCGACGCCGACGGCTTCACGAAAATCTATTCCTGCAGCGTCTTCGAAGAGTGCTCCTTCGCCCACTTCCACAAGGACGGCCGCCGCGCCTATTTCATCACCAACACGGGCGAGGGCGATCTGGCGCGCCTCGCGCTGCTGGACGCCGAAACGGGCGCCGAAGAGCTGGTGGAAACCGATCCCGAAGGCCGCGTCGACATCTCCGGCGCCATCTTCTCCGAACCCACCGACGAGCTGATCGGCACCAGCTACGACGACGACAAACCCCGCCGCTACTGGAAGGACCCCGGCATCGCCGCCGACTTCGAACTCATCCGCGCGAAGCTGCCCGGCCGCGAGATCGACCGCGTGTCGCACACCCGCGACGAGCGCGTCTGGCTGGTCAGCGCGTGGAGCGACGTGGAACCCGGCGAAACCTGGCTGTTCCGCTGCGACACGAAGGAGCTGACCTTCCAGTACCGCGTCCGAGAGCGCCTGCCGCGCGCCCCGCTCGCCGGCATGCAGGCCATCCGCTACCCCTCCTCCGACGGCCTCGAAATTCCCGCCTACCTCACGCTCCCCCAGGGTGTCGCGCCCGCGAATCTGCCGCTGGTGGTGGTGCCGCACGGCGGCCCGTGGGTTCGCGACGAGTGGAGTTACGACACCATCGCGCAATTCCTGGCCAATCGCGGCTATGCCGTGCTGCAGCCCAACTACCGCGGCTCCACCGGCTACGGCAAGCGCTTCCTCGATTCGAGCAACGGCGAGTGGGGCCGGAAAATGCAGGACGATCTCACCTGGGGCGTGAAGCATCTGGTCGGGCGCGGCGTCGCCGACCCCGCGCGCGTGGGCATCTTCGGCGGCTCCTATGGCGGATACGCCGCGCTGGCCGGCGTGGCCTTCACGCCCGATGTCTACGCCGCCGGGGTCTCCATCGTCGGACCCTCCAATCTGCTCACGCTGCTCGCCTCCATCCCGGCGTACTGGGAGGCGGGCCGCATCATGATGTACCGCCGCATGGCCGATCCGCGCACGCCCGAAGGCCGCGAATTGCTGGAGCGCGAGTCGCCGCTGTTTTCCGCCGCCGCCATCCGCACCCCGCTCATGGTGGTGCAGGGCGCCAACGACCCGCGTGTGAACAAGGCCGAGTCCGAGCAGATTGTCGTGGCCCTGCGCGACCGCGGCTTCCCCGTCGAATATCTGCTGGCCGCCGACGAGGGCCACGGCTTCGCGCGCCCGGTGAACAACATGGCCCTCATGATGGCCGCCGAGAAGTTCCTGGCAAAGCATCTGGGCGGGCGTTATCAGGAGGGCGGAACCCCGGAAGTGACCGCGCGCCTGGCCGAGCTCACCGTGGACCCCGCCACCGTGGTGCTCGCGCCGAAGATCGATCCCGCTTCGGTGGGCGTGCCCGCGGTGGTGGCCGCGCTCGAACCGGGCACGTACCACTTCAACGCCGTGCTCGACCTCGGCGGCCAGCAACTGAGCCTTACCCTGACCACCGAAGTGCGCGAGGACGAGGCCGGCTTCGAGGTAACCGAATCCATCGACTCGCCGATGGTGCAATCGAACGACTCCGCCACGCTGGACAAAACCAGCCTCGTGGTTCTCAAAAGCAGTCAGCACGAGGGTGCCGATCCTGCCGGCGTGTTCGCCGATGGCCCGGGCTCCTGGTTCGTGCTCGCCTGCCTGCCGCTGGAGGAAGGCTACACCGTGGTGTACCGTACTTTCGAGAAACTGATGCGCCTGACGGTAGCCGGCCGCGACGCGGGCACGCTGAAAGTGGAAGTGGCCCCCGCCGACGGCAGCGCCGGCCAGACCACGCTATGGATCGACACCGCCCGCCGAAAACCGGTGAAGGTGCAATCGGTCCTCCCCGAGCTGGGCGGCGCGACGATGACCGCCCAGCTGGTGTAACCACCTGCATGTGCATGCATGTAATAATGGGAGAGCGATGCGGACCACCATCGAGATGAGACCCGAACATCGCGCGCGCCTCCTCGAACTGGCTGCCAGCCGGGGCGAGAAGGGTTTCTCCACCGTGGTCGCCGATGCCCTGGAACTCTACCTCGACGCAAAGAGGACCCGCGCGCAGGCGATCCGCGGCGCCATTGCGCTGAAGGGATCCATGAGCGCGGCCGACGCCGCCGGCCTGTTGCGCCGAACCCGGAAAATCCGCTCGAACTGGCGATGACCGTCGCCGATACCGACGTCCTCATCGACTACCTCGCCG
>CAYVPZ010000147.1:0-9180 GCA_964453955.1 uncultured Solibacteraceae bacterium
GGCCAAAACATTTTCAGGGCCAGGTGTTTCTTGCCTTTAGACACGGGCTGCTAGAGTGCGTGCCGCCAGTTCCCGGTGACCCTCGAGTGGTACCAAATCTCGCGAACCTGGCCGTGCGGCACGTCCTGCGGCAGATAATAGGTGCTTCCCGCTTCCGGAATCTCAACGCCGCTTACGTCCTTGCCCCCGCCGAAGAATGCGTGACTTTCGAGATCCGGCACCTCCACGCCGTCGATCAGGAAGGTGTAGTAGTGGAACCCCTGAACAAGTGGCGGCGTCGTCACAGTCCAGAATCCGTCCGGCTGCTTAACCATGTCCAGTTTCGGCAAGCTCCAGAAGTTGAGGGTGACCTTCGTTGCGGTTGGCGCTTTCACCCGAAACTGAACCCGGCCGCTGCGGTCGATGCGTGGATACTCCGCTCCCCAGACATTGGTTGAAGCAGGCTCGAAGCTGCCGGACTCGTCCGCGCAGCAGAAGCTCATCGCCAGAAGCGTCACCATTCCAACGCGCGCCATTCTCGATCTCTCCTTGTTCTGGTGTTGGTTGCGGACGCGACGCGAACCGTGTGTCCTGCAACTGTACGAGAGCGTCCCTTCAGACAGACCCCATCCTACGCTTAAGGATTGTCGAAGGGAAAGTCGCATTTTTGGCCGGAAGCAATCGATTTTATCGATGTGTCATCGGCTGATGAACACCACTCTCGACGCATGGGAGATCCTGCATACCGTCGTGCAGTTGGGCGGCTTCGCTCCGGCGGCCGAGAAACTCAATCGCTCGCAGTCCACCATCAGCTATGCGATCGCCCGCCTTCAGGAGCAGCTCGGCATCAGGCTGTTCGAGCTTATAGGCAGGAAAGCGCACCTGACCGAAGTGGGGCGCGTGCTCCTCGCCGACGCCGAGCCGCACCTGGTTGGTTTTCATCAGCTCGAACAGCGCGCGCGTTCGCTCGCTCTGGGCGGCGAGTCGGAGATTCGAATTTCCGTTGACAGCATCTTTCCCAACGATCGGCTCTTTGCGGCCCTCGCGGAATTCACTCGCCAGTTCCCATACGTTCGCCCGAAACTCCGGCAGGGCACGCTCCTCTCAGCGGATCTCGAGTTCTCCACTCACAATGCTCAGGTCTGCGTCGCCGGACTGATGTCGCGGGAACTGTTCGTGAAACCGATCCTTGGCATTCGGATGCTCGCGGTCGCCAGGCGCGATCACCCCCTCCATTTACTTCGGAAGAAGCTGTCGCGCGCAGACATAGTAAAGCATATCCTCGTGAATATCGAGGCAACTGCGCCTGGGTCCGCGAGGCATCAGCCGCGCAGTCCCGCCCAACGTTTTCTCGCGGTGGGCACCATAGAAGCCGCGATCGACGCTGTTCGCAGCGGTCTCTGTTTTGGATGGCTGCCGAGGTATCGCATTCAGCCGTATCTGGAAGACGGGGAATTGCTGCCGTTGCGCATGCCGGCCGGCCAGACCAGGGAGGTTCGGCTCAGTCTCGTTTGCCGGGACCTCAGCTCCAGCAGCCGCGAGCTGAACGCTCTCGCCAACTTGTTGGGCGTGAACCGCGCGGCGGAGGCAATCTGAAATCCAGGTCGCCGGCAGATTACATCGACAAACCCGATTGGAATCGAACGACTTGCCGGCTTGTGCCTTCCGGCAACGCTTCTGTATAGTGGGGACTTCCGCGAGCTTGCTATGCGTCCCCTTCTAATTACTTTCACTCTGTTAGCCGCCGCCTTCACTGTGCAAGCGCTTGCCGCAGATAGCGTTCAGGTAACTGTTGATGCCTCCACAACCGGCGCGAAGATTGATCGCGACATCTTCGGTCAGTTCGCCGAACACCTGGGCCACGGCATCTATGAAGGGATCTGGGTCGGTCCGGACTCCAGCATTCCTAACACCCGCGGCATCCGCAACGATGTCGTTGCCGCGCTGAAGGCGCTGAGGGTTCCTGACGTGCGCTGGCCCGGTGGCTGCTTCGCCGACGAATACCACTGGCGAAACGGCGTCGGGTCGCCGCGAGTGGTGACGCTGAACCCAAACTGGGGCGGCGTTACCGAACCGAACACGTTCGGCACGCACGAGTTCATGGACTTCCTTAATCAGATCGGGGCCCAGGCGTACGTCTCGGTGAATGTCGGTTCCGGAACTCCCAAGGAAGCCGCCGAGTGGCTGGAGTACATGACCACAAATCAGCCAACAACGCTTGCGAAGGAGCGCGCCGCCAGTGGACATCCGGCTCCGTGGAAGATCGGCTTCCTCGGAATCGGCAACGAAAGCTGGGATTGCGGCGGCAACATGACAGTGGGCTACTATTTGAGCCAGCTCAGGATCTACTCGCGCTTCGTGCGGAACTTCAATCCGGCGCAACAGGACAAGGATCAGACGCTGAAGGTCGCTGTCGGCCCGGGCGATGGGACCACCGAGTGGACCGAGGCGATCATGAAGGCCTGGCAGAATCACCACTGGAGCTGGGACATGGACGGCCTTTCAATTCACTCCTACACGGTGCCGCACTGGCCGCCATCGTACAAATCCGTAGGCTTCGGCGAGGCGGAGTACGGCGAGATCCTCAGGGAGACGCTCAAGATGGAGGATCTGGTCAGCCGCCAGTCGGCGGTGATGGACAAGTACGACCCTCAGAAGAAGATTGCACTCGTCGTGGACGAATGGGGAGCGTGGTACGCGCCGCTGCCGGGCACCAACCCGGGCTTCCTCATGCAGCAGAACAGCATGCGCGACGCCATTCTGGCCGCGCTGAACCTGAACATCTTCTCCCGTCACGCCGATCGCGTGCGCATGGCCAATATTGCGCAGATGGTCAATGTGCTGCAGGCGATGATCATGACCGACAAGGAGAAGATCGTTCTGACCCCGACCTACCACGTCTTCAGGATGTACGTGCCGTTTCAGGACGCAGCGTTCGTACCCGTTTCGTTTGATGCGGGCGCGTACAAGTACGGCGACATCACCTTGCCGCGCGTGGATGCGATCGCGGCGAAAGACGCGTCCGGCAAGCTCTGGCTGGCGATCACCAATCTCGACCCGAACGAGCCGGTCGAGATTCAGGCGAGTGTGTTGGGTATCACGGCGAAATCGGCCACCGGAGAGACGCTGACAGCGCCCAGAGTCGATAGCGTCAATACCTTCGAAGTTCCCAACAACGTAACGCCGAAGCCGATCGTCGCGAAGGTCGAAGGCGGCAAGGTGGCGTTGAAACTGGAGCCGAAGTCGGTGACGGTGATCTCTGTCGAGCAATAATCATGCACACGATATTCTTGTTGTCCGCGGCGCTTCTCTTTTCAGCGTTCGCCTCGGCTCAGACTCAGCCCATCCACGCGACCATCGACGCCTCGAAGACCGGCGCGCCGATTTCGAAGTACGTTTACGGGCAGTTTCTGGAGCACATTGGAGGACTTGTCAACACCGGGGTCTGGGCCGAGATGCTCGACGACCGGAAATTCTACAACGCGATCAAAGCGAAGGCGCCGGCCGAGCCGGAGGGCCCTGCCTGGAGACGACGCCTTGCGCCGCGCCACTGGACAACAGTGGGCGCGGAGGAGTTCGTCACTCTGGACGCGAAGCGTGCCTGGACTGGAGATCATTCGCCGGAGATCAAACTCAGCCGGACCGAACCGCACGGGATTCAACAGGCGGGTCTGGCGGTGCGCAAGGGCAAGGCCTACACCGGACGCATCATCCTCGCGGCGACACCCGGGACCGCGGTGAAGGTGCGCCTGATCTGCGGTAAGGCCGAGAGCGACAGGCAAACCGTCGTCATCAACAGCGCTGGAGCCGAGTACAGGAAGTTCGCCCTGAAATTCGTGGCACAGGCCGACACCGAGGATGCGCGGCTCGAGATAGCGGGGACCGGCTCAGGTTCGTTCCACGTTGGTGCAGTCTCGCTGATGCCGGCCGACAACATTGACGGTTTCCGCGTCGAAGTCATCGCGGTGCTGAGGCAGCTGCACTCAGGCGTTTATCGCTGGCCGGGCGGGAATTTCGTCTCCGGGCACGAGTGGCGCGACGCGGTCGGCGAGATCGACAAGCGCCCGCCGATCTATGATCCCGTCTGGCACGCGGTGCAGCCAAACGACGTGGGCACCGACGAGTTCATGACGCTTTGCCGGCTGCTTGGCGTTGACGCCTACATCACGGTGAATGCCGGTTTCGGAGATGAGTATTCGGCGGCGCAACTGGTGGAGTACGTCAACGGAGCCGCCACCACACCGATGGGCCGCTGGCGCGCCGCGAATGGCCATCCGCAGCCCTATCACGTGAAGCTCTGGGGTGTGGGCAACGAGCCCTGGGGCGACTGGCAGTTGGGCCACACCTCGGTGGAGCAGTTCGCACTGAAACACGACATGTTCGCCAAGGCCATGCACAAAGTGGATCCGACCATCACGCTCGTCGCGGGCGGAGCGATGCCCGATGCAATGGCCGGATCGAAGCAGGCGAAGCGCATCAACGGTCAAATCGTGCCTGACTATCTCTCGGTCGCCGACTGGAGTGGCTACATGCTGGCGCACTGCCTGGACAATATCGACGCGCTCAGCGAGCACTACTACGCCTCCAGCAACCAGCACCTGGATCTGAGGACTGGCGAGAAGGTGTCCACCGGTCCTCAGTCGCTGGTGGAATGGATGCGTGCGCCCGCCACGGCGGTTCGCGTGAAATACGAGGACTACCAGGAATATCTGAAGCGGATTCCCGGGCTGAAGGAAAAACGCGTGCCGGTTTTTGTCGACGAATGGGCCTACATGGGCGCGCCTTTTGGTTCGTACAAAACCGTTCCCGCCTACGCCTGGGCGTTCCATGAAATGTTCCGGCATTCCGATCTGTTCCAGCTCGGCGCGTTCACCTTCGCCACATCGATGATGAGCGCGAACCGGACCGAAGCAGTTCTAAGTCCCACGGGGCTTCTCTTCAAGATGTACGCCGACCATTTCGGCACAATTCCGGTCGAGGTGTCCGGCGATTCGCCGCAACCAAGACCGATTTATCCGCCCGGCGGCGATCAGCCGAAGGTCAATCCCGGCAGCGACACGTATCCGCTGGACGTGAGCGCGGCGTTCACGGACGACCGCAAGACGCTCACGTTCGCCGTGCTGAATCCTTCGGATTCCGAACAGAAGTTGAAACTCTCATTCAACGGTGTGAAGCTCGCGAGCGAGGGCCGTCTCTGGCGCATGGCGCCGCCGTCCGTTGACGCAGCCATCACGGTGGGACAGGCTCCGGGCGTGAAGGTCGACGAGCAGGGGCACGTGACCATGCCGGACACAATGGCGGTCCCGCCGTTCAGTGTCAACGTCTATTCGTTTGCGATTGAGTAGTCGGGGCCGGAACCAGGCGTGAAAGCTCGGGCGACCAGTCAGCGCCTCTACGGAGTCTCATCGAGCACTTCAATTGCGTTGACTTCCGCGTAGTCGAGAGATGGCGAGAAAGATACAAGAAGCTTGCCCTGTCCGTTCGGACGGAGACCGTGGAAGGTGCGCGTTACAGGGCGGAATGCGCCGCTCGCGGCTTCAAACACGTCGAAATCGTGCAGCAGCACGGCGCCGTTGCAGGCCACGTCGAAGACTCGGCAGCCGGGACCCCGGCAGATCACCGACGCAGCCGAAGGTGCGAACATAGCCTCGGTGAAATAAAGTGTCAGCGAATAGACACCGGGAGGCACCGGTATCGAATACGCAAAGTTGCCATACCGCTCGGCCCGGTAGAGCTCGGGAAGATGGGTTTCCTCGGGGATGCGATGAACGATCAGGCGTCCCCCCAGGAAGTAATCGTCGAGGCCCCATTTCGTCCCTTCAGAATCAGTCAGCACGGATTGCCGCGGCGTGATCCGAATCGGATTCGCATGACCGGGTCGCG
Source organism: uncultured Solibacteraceae bacterium (assembly GCA_964453955.1). GTDB lineage: Bacteria > Acidobacteriota > Terriglobia > Bryobacterales > Bryobacteraceae > CAWACP01. The sequence continues at coordinate 5,863 of CAYVPZ010000147.1, forward strand.
ACGGCACCAGTTCCAGAGCATTCAGGAACGGTTGATTCGGATTAGGCGTGAACTCCAGATGAACGCGGCCGTCCGGCGCGGGCTGAATATCCTTGAACGCGCGAACGTCCACGGCGGAGGGTCCACTGTCGGCGACCACGTCGATCCGCTTCAGAATGTGCTCCCCGTTCACGGCGACATCGAAATGCCGGAGATTCTGCGCATCCTGCTTGTCCTGAAGCTGCGGGCTCTGGCGTATTGGGTCGGCGAAGTACAGGCGCAACTCGTACGTGCCCGCCTTCATGGGGACGTCATAGGCGAAGATTCCATCTTCGTCAGGCAGGTTCCCGGCGCGCCTTGCCTGGCGCATAGTCTGGAAAAGACGACGCTCGGGAGGGGACGGCACGAGCTCGCCCGGCCCTTGAAGCGCGACGCCACCCTTGTAGTAACGATCGGACTGCCAGTTGCGCCCGGCGGCATCCACCCAGGAGGCCCCACTGTAACCGGCCAGGATATGAACCTCTTCGCTTGGGGTGAGTGTCATCGCGGCCAGTGGAGCAGCATCTGTGCGCCGCCCATCATGCAAGACCACAGCGGCGACAGCAAGGCCCAGGATTGCGACAGTCGCAGCGACTGCGTACTGAGTGCTGCGACGCGTCCTTGCGGGTGCGTCTGAGTCAGGCTGCCCTGATCCCTTGGGATGATCGGCGTTCAGCTCCGCGTCTGACAGCACCTCGCCCTTGCCGCCTTCACCAGGCCAGAACTGAAACACCGGAGTGTAGTTGCCGGTTGAGATGACAATCCTGATCCGGTGATCGGTTGCCTCCTCCGCGTAGAACGCCGAGAGCTTCCTCCTCAGCCGGAGCATTTCAACCCGAACGGTCGAGTCCTTGTTCACCTTGAAATCGGTGGGTTTCATGAACACGTCCACGCCGATCATGTGTTCATTCATTCGACCGGACTCTCCGAACACGGAACGGCTGCACAGGTATTGAAGCAGTCGAACTAGTCTCGGCGACCCCGCGAAAGTCTTTGACTGCGTAACCGAATTCAACTCGTCGCGGCAGTCAGCGATCGGTGGTGTGAGCGTTCCCCGTTCCTGATTCAACTCTGGCACAAATCCGGTGAATCGAATATATCAAAACAGCCACCCGAACGGAAGCGCTTGCGCCGCGCCTTCTACCTTAGGCGGAAGTTTTCCGGTGGCTTCGCTGTAACCATCTGGCCAATGGGGAGTTGTGGGGCGTCCATTCCTTGCTAAAGTGCCTGTGCGGGCGTTTCGATCAGGCCCAGGTTGTTCCGTTTACTGAAAGGTCAAAAGCTGCAATCGTTTGCATCTATCGCGCCCCAAAGGGGAAGCTGCGATCCGATTTGCGTCTGGGCTGTTACATCGAGCCTGTAACGTGGTCGCGGCATGGTACAGCACCCTGGCATTACGACGTAGCGATCACTAAGTAAACCTCTGCCACCTCAACCAGCGCCAGGTTGCATCATCCCACCTTCGAGGTTGCGCAGCCAATGCTAAGCCTCACAGGTAATTGATTTATATTATCGGGAACCGTTAGTCGTTGCGAACACTTTGAGCCGACTGCATACTACACCAAAGCTAAAGGCTTACCCAGCTTGGACTCTGTCGTCTGGGGAGCCTTGTAATGCTCAGGAGAAGAAATGACACTTAGGCAGTTCAGTCAGTCTCGCTTTATCAACCTATGTCTGCTCGTCCTCGCTTTCGCCATGGTTGCGTCAGCGCAGGAAGCAGCAATCGTCGGAACCATAACGGACCCGTCAGGGGCCGCCGTTCCCGGCGTAAAAGTCACTATTACTAATACCGACACCAGCGTTGCCCGCAAAGAGGTTACCAGCGACAACGGGCAATGGGCGGCGCCCGGCCTGATCCCCGGCCACTACGTCGTCCGGGCGGAGGCGCCTGGCTTCAAGCCGGCCGAGAAAACCGACCTCGTACTGATCGTCGGCGATCGCACCCGCGTGGATTTTGCTCTGGAAATCGGCACCACCCAGGAGAGCATCAAGGTTGAAGCAAGCCCGGTTGCCGTGCAGACCGATTCAGGCGAACTCAGCGACGTCATTACCGGACAGCAGGTGACCCAGATTGCCACCAATGGCCGCAGCATATTCTCCCTCGCTCTTCTGATACCAGGAGCCGCGAGCCAGATGCCGGACTTCCAGACTCCGACGTCCTCCTCGGCCAATTCCAGCGTGAGCTTCAACGGCATGCGCCAGGAGCACAACCTCTGGCTGATCGACGGCGGCGAAGATCTCGACCGCGGCGGCGCGGGCGGCATGGACGTCCTGCCATCCATGGACGCCATCGAAGAGTTCCGCGCGCTCACGTCGAACTACAGCCCGGATTTCGGCCTTAACACGGCCGGAACGATAACCATGGTGTTTAAGTCCGGAACGAAGGATTTTCACGGCACCGCGTGGGAATTCGTGAAGAACGAAGACTTCGACGCCGGCAACTACTTCAACAACGCGGCGAATCAGCCTTCACCGGAGTTGCGGCTGAACACCTTCGGCTTCAACGCGGGCGGCCCGGTCTGGATTCCCAAAATTTACAACAAGGACCGCAACAAGACCTTCTTCTTCTACAACCAGGAATGGCGCAAGATGCTGCAGGGCGGCAACGTCAACCAGCCGGTGCCCGCGGCCAGCGAGTATCCCACGTCGTCCGGCGCCGTGGTCACCAGCGCTATCCACACGCCTTATGCCTGCCAGGTTAATCCTACGGTCGCAGCGCAATACCAGGCCCAGGGCCTGCAGCTCAGCGGCTGCACGAATGGACAACCAGACTCGACAAAGGCGGTTCCGTTCCCCAACAACACCATCCCGGCGGCCCTGATTAACCCGAACGCGGTGGCTCTTCTGAACGCCGGAATTTTCCCCAAACCGAATAACAGCACCGGCACCAACTTCGTCGGCGGCAACAAACTGCCCACCGACGTCACGGAGGAGATTCTCCGCATCGACCACCAGTTCTCCGACAAGTTCTGGATCTTCGGGCATTGGGTGAACGAAGCCACCAATTCGACGTCGGGAACTTCGCAGTGGAGCGGTTCCAACGTGCCTACGGTTGGCACCTCCTTCGGCAACCCGTCCTATAGCTATGTGGTCCACGCCACCTACGCCATCAGTCCGACGCTGCTGAGCGAGACCGCTCTCAACGCCAACGGCAACTCCATCGACCTCACGCCTACCGGCCTTTGGAAGGCGCCGAGCGACTTCACGTTCAACCGGCTGTTTTCCGACACCAACGTGGACAACAGGATCCCCGGCATATATCTGTCAGGTATCGCGAATTATGATATCAACGGCTTCCCG
>CAYVPZ010000148.1:0-9179 GCA_964453955.1 uncultured Solibacteraceae bacterium
CAGCCCGCTCCAGCCGCTTTTCCCGCTCCAGCCGCTGGTCCCGCCCGGGCTGCGGCGCCAGTCCCAACCCCAGCCCCGGCTCCTGCGATTGAGCCCGGCGAGTTTACGCGAATGTTCTCGGGATCGAAGGGCCAGGAAATGCCGCCGGCGCAGTCACCCGCGCCGGCCGCGGCTCCCGGCGCCAGCGAATTCTCGCAGTTGTTTGGACGAGGTCCGGCCAGCCCGCCACCGCCCTCTCCTGGCGGGGCAGAACCCGGTGAGTTTTCGCGGCTGTTCGGTGCGCCCCCCGCGGCGCCGGCCGACAATCCGGCTGGATTCGCGCCACCCCCGGTGGTGAAGCAGCGTCCACCGGAGGTTCCGTTGCCATGGGAGCCGCAGCCCGCGGCGCCGCCCCAGCCAGTGGTTCCATCGAGGCCGGTGGTGGAGACGCCGGATACGCAGCAGGGAATGCAGGTATACGCTGCTCAGGCGGCTCGGGAACAACCGCCGTCGATGTGGAGCACGCCCCTCCCGCCGGCCACGCAACAGCGCCCCGACACCACGGAGCCGGGTGAGTTTACGCGCTTTTTCGCTTCACCGCTGGCGTCCAGTTCGCTGCCCATCGAGGACATCGAGCAGGGGCGGATTCCCGAAGCGAAGGCTCCGGCGGATCGGCCGTTCGAAGGACCGGGCGAGTTCACGCGGTGGTTTGGAAAATCCGTTCCAGGCGATAAGACGCCGGCACCGTCGCCTCCAGCTCAGTTCCCGACTTTCGGAGGCCAGGCAACCGGCGTGTTCGAAGCGCCGCAGGTGCGCGGTCCCCAGGGCACGCCGACGCCCGGAGAGCGCAAGGGACCGAGCGAATACACGGGAATCATGGCGGCTCCGCGGGTGGAGGAACCCGCCGCTTACGTGCCCGGAGCGAAGCCAGGCAAGGGTCCGCTCATAGTGGTCGTCATCGTCTGCGTGGTGGTGCTGGTGCTGCTCGGCGTCGTCATTATCCTGAGCATGCGCCGGTGAACGGGCGCAAAACGCATGCCCTGCCAGCCTCTGCAGAAGTCGTGACCAGGATCTCACGCAGGCGAAAACGCCTGCTCCACACGCGGCCGAGCCGCAAACCAAGCGCGGGTTGCAAACCTGCCCCGCATCAAATCGTCGCGGCACGCGAAGAGACCAACCGATAGCAGTACAACGGCAAATGAGTGTTTTGTTAATTAGCCCCCGTGACTTCCTCCTGGCAGATAAGCGCATCGGTGTGGATGTCCTTGAACTCGATTCTGTAGTGCCAGTTCTGATGCTCGTCCGTCCATGGTGGTCTCCGGGTTCCTCTGGGGAGCCGGTGGCTGAACGCAAGATAGCCCCGGTCCGCAGATCGCGGTTCAAGGTTTACCGGCAATGTCAGGGCTCTATTGCGGAAGCTATGTTGAGATTGTTCCCAGGCCACCACAGGTCTATCCTCTGGCGGACACCAGCGCTGGGCGCCGCCTTCGCTCAGCATCCACAGGTCCGCGGTGATTGCCACCCGCAGGCCATGCGATTGATTGGCAATCGAAACGTCAGGGAGAATGACAATCAGATCGTTATCGTCAGCCACATGGGCATAGGTACCGTGAACCGCGATTGAAACGCTCGGCCTCGTGGTGAGAGCCGCAACCTTCTGCCGCTCGTCCGTCCACAACTCGTGCTCGCCAGCCCACGCCTTGTACGTCGCGATGAGGAGGAATATCGCGGCCAGTGCGAGACTGGTCCACAGGATCCCCTGCCGGTTCTTCTGGGTGCAGGTCATCCATATCCCCACACTCGTGAGTCCCGCACAGCTCATCAGCGCCCACCAATGGCGAAGGAGTGCCTTCACAAACAGGATGATCAGGCCTCCTGATGTTTGCGCTTTCACCACCTCCTCGAAATGCCGCAACAGCCTGGTCCCCCAACCACGCCGTCCCCCGAGCGCCGGAATGGACCGAGCGAATCCACGGAACCCATCGCGGGTCGTCAGGTTGGGGGAACCCGCCGCTCACGTGCCCGGGGGAAGCCAGGCAAACGTCGGATTATGCTCGCGATCATCGTCTGCGTGGTGTGCTGGTGCTGGTCGGCACGGGCGAACGGCGCTTCCGAAGAATGCTACAGGGCGGCATCGCCCCGGTCTTCGTTGCGGATGCGAATGACGTCGGCGCATTCGCAAATGAAGATTTTTCCGTCGCCTATGCGTCCGGTCCTCGCCGCGGCGCCGACCACCTGGGCTACTTCCTCCATGCGGTCGTCGGAAACCACCAGCTCGATCTTGATCTTGGGCAGAAAGTCCACTTCGTATTCCTGACCCCGATAGACCTCCTTGTGGCCTTTCTGGCGGCCATGGCCGCGGACCTCTGAAATGGTCATTCCATCCACGCCGATCCCCAGCAGGGCATCTTTGACGTCGTCCAGTTTGTGCGGCTGGACGACGGCTTCAATCTTCTTCATGCTCTGATTGCATGATGCTCCCATAAGGGTGCCGGCCCAAGCGAAACGTTTGGATCAACTTGATTCAATTTTTTGATTGGATTAGGACATAAGGAAATCGTAAGATTCATCAAAGCCTCGTTACGCTTCAAAATTCTTTTTCCGAGGGGAACAGTGATGGTGTCCTTGCGAACTATAAGTGTGTCCGTGTGCGCGCTGGTTCTGGCCGGTGCGTCGATTCAAGCCTGGGGACAGGCCACTCCAGCCAGTTCGGACAGCGGCCAGGCCCCTGCGGCGGCCCCGGCGCCGGCCTCCGCCCCGGCTTCGACAACGGCGCAGACTCCCGCGCCCGCTGCCGCGCCGGCGCCCGCAGCCGCGCCAGCCCCGGCCCCAACGTGGTCGATCGGTCCGATCGACTTCAGCGGGCTCATTGACGGCTACTACAGTCAGAACCTGAACAGTCCTTCGACGCGAACCAACCAGCTCTACAACTTCGACGTCCAATCGGAACAGTTCAGCCTCAACATGGCCAAGCTGAGCATGGCGCATTCGCCCGATCCAATAGGCTTTCAGGTGGACTTCGGCTTCGGCAAGGCGTTCGACATTGTCCATGCGGGCGAGAGCGAGCCGAATATCTTCGAGTATCTCGAGCAGGCGTACATCAGCTTCAAGCCGCCCAAGGCGAAGGGCTTCGAACTGGATTTCGGCGAATTCGTGACGTCAGCGGGCGCGGAGGTGATTGAGTCGAACAACAACTGGAACTACTCGCGTTCGTTGCTGTTTTCCTGGGCGATCCCGTACTACCATTTCGGCCTGCGGACCTCGTTCCCCGTGGGCAAGCGCTTCACCGGCGGCGTTCAGGTAGTGAACGGCTGGAACGACATCGAGGCCATCAACAGCGGCAAGACCCTCGGCTTCAATGGCACGATCACCTATGCCAAGTGGAACTGGGCCAATACGTGGTATGTCGGCCCGGAGCACGACAATACCAACAAGGGCTTCCGGAACCTGTTCGACACCGTTATGAATCTGACGCCTCCCGGCAAGGCCAACGCCTACGTCAACTACGACTACGGTAGGGACAAGAACATCGGCCCGGGCGCGATGGAGTGGTGGGGCATTGCCGGGGCGCTGCACATCCAGGCTACCAGCAAGATTGCCTTTACGCCGCGCGTGGAATACTACAACGACCACGACGGCTTCACCACCGGCACCCCGCAGCACCTCAAGGAAGTGACGTTCACCGGCGAATACAAGTGGACGGAGGGGGTTCTTTCGCGCGTGGAGTACCGCGACGATTTCTCCGACGTGCCGTTTTTCGAGTCCGGCACCATCCCGAATTCCAGCAAAAGCCAGCAGACCGTCACCATCGCTCTGGTGGGTTTCTTTGGGCCGAAGCGGTAACCTGCTGCGGGAGCATCGTTTAAGAGGCATAAAAATTCTTTACGAGGGTCCACGAAATCTTTTGCTTCACCGAGATCTACTTTTGGTGTATTCTCGGTTGCTAAGCGCGGTTCTCCATCCAGTTACGGGGCTGACCCGGTCAGTCAGGCCCGATCGCTCCAGGTCTCGTCTTCCTGGACCCGGAATCTCACCAAGTACAGGAGGCAGGTAAGAAATGGCAGATAACACTGAGATGAAACCCACTCTGGGTTTGACCGGCCTGACGATGAACGCCATGGCGCTGATTGCGCCCGGAGCGTTTCTCTGGCTAACTTTCGCGGCGCAGGCCGGGACCGGCTCCACGGGGCCGTCGATGTGGATAGGCATCGTCGTCGCCCTATTGCTGTGCCTGGCCACCGCGGTTTGTTACGCGGAAATGGCTAAGCTCTATCCAGGGACCGGCAGTTCCTACTACTTCGCCGAACAATCCTTCCTCAACCACGAAAAGGCCTGGCCGTATGCGCGGCTGGCGAAGTTCATCATCGGCTGGGGCTCGCACTTGTACTACTGGATTTATCCGGGTGTGATGGTGGGGGTCATGGGAGTGCTCTGCGGATTTCTGGCGGGAACCCTGTGGCCAAGCTTCATGAACGCCACCAATCCGGGAATGCCGTTCATGGCGCTGGTGGCCATTGTGTTCTCTTTCGCGATCGCCTACATCGCCCACCGGGGCGTAAACGGGTCCACGTCGGTCAACATCGCCATCAACGTGATTCAGATCAGCGCACTGGTGGTGTTCTCGGTGCTGGCGCTGGGGTATCGCGCCAGCCACCCGCCGGGAAGCGTGGCCTGGCAGTTCGATTCCAGCTCCGGCGAAGCCTACAACTACGAGTTCAAGACCACCAAAACCGTAGTCAACGGTACGGCCACCGACACCATCGTCCGCGACGCCGGCGGCGTTCCTCAGCCGCAGCTCGATGCCGCGGGCAAGCCGGTGCCGTATCATATCAGCTACCCCTATGCCGACGACAAGGGAAACTTCATCAGCCATCCGAGCGCGGGCTCGGTGGTGGGAATACACAACCTGGGCTGGGTGTTTATTCAGGCGACGGTGGCCATCCTGATTCTGGTGGGGTTCGAATCGGTGACGTCCATGGGAGGCGAAGCGAAAAACGCCAAGCGGGACGTGCCCATCGCGGTGATTGTCTCGCTGCTGGTGCAGGGGGCCTTCTGTTATCTGTTCGAGTACTTCGCGGCGAACTATTTCCTGAACAGCGGCTACCCTTTTGCGACCGCGCAAGGCTCGTCGGCGCCCATCGGCGACATGATGGTGCTGGTGGGCGACGCTCTGTTCGGGCCGGGGAACGGCCGGACCTTCATGCTGGTTGAAGCCTTCACCGTGTTTCTGGCGCTGATCGGCACCACGCTGTCCTGTATGAACACGGGCGCACGCGTCACCTACGCCATGGGCAAGGACGAGGAGTTGCCGGACCACTTCGGCGCGCTCCACCGCCAGAACCTGACGCCGCACAAGGCCATCTGGACGCTGGCGACGATTTCGGCGGTTATCGGCGTCATCACCGTGGCGCTGTTGTTCGGCGATGTTGCCGCCCCCACCGATGATGCCATCAAGGCGCTGCCGCACGGCTTCTGGTCGAGCTTCGGCTACAGCACGCACGACAAAATGGCGGCCCTGCCTAACAGCTTTCTGACCACCACGCTGGCCTCCAACTTCGGCACGTTCCTTCTTTACGCCCTGAGCTGCTTCACCTGCATGGTGGCTTACCACGGCCATCCGAAGTTCAACGCGCTGAAGCACCTGTTCATTCCCGTCTTCGGACTGCTGGCCAACCTGGCCTGCATGGCGTTCTATCTGATTGGCCCGTTCATCGGGATCGGCACCAAAATGGAGCCGCTGCTGGCGCTGGGCATCGCGGCGTGCTGGGCGATCTATGGAGGAATCTACTTCATCAAGTCGGGCAGCTCGAAAGGGAGGACCACCATGGTGCGAGACCGCGCCGCGGCGCGCAGCGTCTGAAAAACATTCGGCGGGCATGCATGAGGAAGTGCGGGCCGGCGCGTCCGGTCCGCACATTTTTTTCAGGGTGAGGCGGCATGTTCGGAGCTGCGAGGTCCGCCCCGGATGTAGCCAGCAGCGCTGCTGGCATGGAGAGCCCACCCCGGGGTTCTATGCTCGAGGTCGAGTTCGCGCAGGTTTCCGACTGCGGACGCGTACGCGATCATAACGAAGACTACGTCGGTTACGCGAAGCCCGCAAATGCGGGAGAAGTGCGCACGCGGGGCTGGCTTTTCGCTCTGGCCGACGGCGTGGGCGGAACGGAGGCCGGCGAGGTCGCTTCGCGGGGGGCGGTGGAGACCATACTGGCCGGCTTTCAGAGCGGCCGTTCCGGCGAGGCGCATCCGGCTCTGGTGCGGCGCCTGGTGCAGGCCGCCAACGAGCATGTGTATTCCACCGGGCGGGCCGCGGGACCCGGCGGCGTGTCCATGGCCACCACGCTGGTGGTGTGCGCTTTGCGGTTCGATCGCGCCGTGGTGGCTCACGTAGGCGACTCGCGCTGTTATCTCCTGCGCGGCAGCGAGTCCACGCTGCTGACGCGCGATCACACCGTGGTCAACGAGCAGGTTCGGCTGGGTCTGATTACGGTCAGGGAGGCGTCCGAGTCCAATACGCGGAACGTGCTCACGCGATCGCTGGGCATGGATCTGATCGCCAACGTGGACATCAGCGAGAATCAGGTGCTGGCCGGCGACGTGCTGCTGCTTTGTTCGGACGGCCTGTATGGTTCGGTGGAAGGAGCGGAAATGGCCGCAACCGTGCGCCGCAGCTCCGATCTGGAGTGGGCGGCGAACAGCCTGGTGGCGCTTGCCAACGAGCGCGACGGCAGTGATAATATCAGCATTCAGCTGATTCGCGTGAAAAGCGTGGAGCGCGTTGGCATGTACCGGGGGAGGCCTTACAAGCTGCCCGGCTGACGCGCACACGGAACCCGCGCCGCCTTTCGCGCCAACCGCGTCCAGTACGCTCATGACCTCACTCCATCCCGGCGACACGCTCGACAACTACCGCATCGAAAGTCTGGTCGCCCGCAGCGGCATGGCCTCCATTTTCCGCGGCGTCGATCTGGACACCGGCCAGCCCGTGGCCATCAAGGTCCCGCATCCCGAGATGGAGTGCGATCCGGTGACGTTCGACCGCTTCCAGCGGGAACAGGACATCGGGGCCACGCTGAACCATCCCCACGTGATGAAGGTGATGCCCGCCGATGGCCACAGCCGCGTCTATATGGTGATGGAGTGGGTGGAAGGCCGCCTGCTTCGCAAAATCCTGATCGAAGAGAAGAAGCTGCCGGTGGAGCGCGCGGTGCGCATCGCCCTGGGTATCGCCGACGCGCTGGAGTACATTCACACGCACGGCGTGGTGCATCGCGATCTCAAGCCGGAGAACATCATGGTGGACCCGGAAGACCGCATCAAGCTGATCGATTTCGGGATCGCCGGCAAGGAAGGATCGCGCCGGCTGACCTTTGCGCGGCTTTCCCAGGTGATGGGGACGCCCGACTACATCTCCCCCGAGCAGGTGAAAGGAAAGCGCGGCGACGGGCGCAGCGATATCTACGCACTGGGCGTCATTTTCTACGAAATGCTCACCGGCCAGGTGCCCTTCCGCGGGCCCAACGCGTTCGCCATCATGAACGACCGCCTGTTGAACAACCCCGTTCCGCCACGCGAAGTGGATCCTTCCATTTCGCCCCAGCTTCAGGAGATCATCTACCGCGCTCTCGAACGCGATCCGCGCAACCGCTACGCCACTGCGAAGGAGTTCGCGTGGGACCTGCAGCATCAGAACCAGGTGGGAGTGGCCGAGCGAACCGAGCTGCACGACTGGAAAACGCGCAAATCGCCAATGCTGCGCAAAATCCTGTTCTATATCGCCATGGCGCTGATCCCGGTGCTGGTTTTCGGGCTGCTGATCTGGGTGGCGAAGCGGGCCTGATTTCCCTCCAGCTCCGCCGGTCCTATCCCTTGTCGAACATCTCCAACTGCTCTTTCGGGGACGGCTGACCGCGCCGGGTCTTCAGCGGGCTGCCCACCACGCCCAGCACCTGGATGGCGGCCAGCGCCGCGCGCGGGACGAACACCTTCTGGTTCTGGTAGCCGGGGTCCGGGGGGATGAAGGAGAATCCCTGCGGCTCCACCTGCAGCAGGTTGTTGGACATGATGCCGTCCATGATCTCGCCGTCGCGGAAGTGCAGGCGCAGCCACAGGCCGGTGGTCTTGGGGCGGCTGGAGAAGGTGCGCAGCTCGCGCCGCGGCTCGCCCTGGTCGAAATCGCGAACGAAGCAGACGAAGCGGACCTCGCCGTAGGGAATGGTGGCCACCGACCCGCTGGTGCTGAGCAGTTCCAGGCCGTCCGCCTGAAGCCACGACTGCGGGCTTACGAAACCGGGCAGCGTCTCGCGGTCAAAACGCAAAACCAGGACTTTTTTGTTGGTGGACGCCGGCAAGCGCCAGTTCCCTCACGCGTTTCGCTTCCAAACAATTTCGAAGTTATTGTAACATTGGTCGAATGCCGGACATTGCCTGTTTGTCCGCCGGGACAAAGTCGTTCCTGGACCGCTGCCGGATTGAGAAGGGTCTGGCGGCCAACACCATTGCCGCCTATCGCCGCGATCTGAATCGATTTTCGGCCTTTTGCGGCCCTTCCGCACAGCCGCCCGGAACCGAAACAGTGCGCTCCTACGTCGATTCGCTGTATCGCGCCGGACTGGCCACGCGCAGCATCGCGCGGCACATCACCACGCTTCGGAATTTCTACGCTTTCCTGATTGAGAACGGAACCATCGAACAGGATCCGATGATCGCGCTGGCTCTGCCCAAACAATGGCAGAACCTACCTAAATACCTGAATAAAGAAGAGTTAGATGCTATACTGAAGGCGCCTGATGGCGCTACCGCGCGCGGCCAGCGCGACCGGGCCATGCTGGAGCTGTTGTATGCCACCGGCGTCCGCGTTTCCGAGTTGTGCCAGACGCGGTTGTCCGACATCGAGCTGAATCTGGGTTTCATTCGGGTGACCGGCAAGGGGAACAAACAGCGGCTGGTGCCCATGGGCGAAGCGGCGGCGGGGGCTATCCGAGAGTACCTCGGGAGCGGCCGGCCGCGTCTGCTCAGGCGGCGCGCCAGCCCGTATCTGTTTGTGACCGCGCGGGGTAGTTGCATGACCCGGCAGTGTTTCTGGAAGCTGTTGACCGATTATGGCCGGGAAGCGGGGATTCGTCGGCCGCTGACGCCGCATGTGATCCGGCATACATTTGCCACCCATCTGCTGGAGGGTGGCGCGGACCTGCGCAGCGTGC
>CAYVPZ010000149.1:0-9132 GCA_964453955.1 uncultured Solibacteraceae bacterium
GCGGTGACATCCTGGCGCGTGGCCGAAAGCGAGGTTTGCCCTCCTAGTTCCATAACCAGTCCCCCGACGGGCTCGAGATTCATCCGCGCCGTCATTGTGGGCAGGAGGTCGCCGGTCACGACGATGCTTCCGCCAGGACAATCAAGGCCTCCTGTCGTCTGACGCTGTAACAGAATATCGAGGACCCGTTGGCCAACATCCCGCACGTCACTGGCGCGTTCCCGAAAATAGTCTTCGGTGCGGAGAGCCGAGATCTTCTCGGCCACGGCGACATTGATCAACTGGTTCAGCGCGACACCCTCGGAGGCAGCCAGCTTGCGAGCCTCTTCGAGCAGGGACGTCTGCAGGCGGAGCGCAACGTTGCTCTTTCTCATATCCTCTCCCTCATCTCACGCCATGCCGGGCCGGGCTCCAGCACGCGTATGCCGAACTCCTTCGCGGCGGCCGCAAGGTGGCGGACGTTGAACGTGATGAGCCGGTCAGCATGTCCATTCACGGCCGTTTCCAGAACCATCTCGTCGCCGGGATCCCTCAGCCGCGGCCGCCAGAGAAACCGCATGGTCACCGGTTCAATGGCGCCCGCCAGCGCATCGAGAAACTCCTCCACCTCGGCGATGTTCAATCCCATTGCGGCAAGGTGTTCGGGGCGGCACAGAACGGACTCATACTCCAACATCAATGGAACGGACACAAGCATGATAAGCCTGCGGTCCAATGCCGCCATCAGTAACTGTCTTGACGCTCCCTGAGCGCTTCGAAAGGCGGCCACCACGACGTCAGTATCGAGGACTATTCGCACAGCACCATAATAATATCACATGCAATATTACGTTTGTCACCGGTGCCCGTAACCAATTACTCGGCGCGAGCATCGTTTTGAGAAGATGCTCCCGCGGCGGTTTCTCCTATCGACAGTCTCTCTGTTTGTGGCAGCCTCAATGGCGCCCGGCCAGGAGGAGGCCACTTTCTCCGCGGACGTTCGCGTGGTCAACGTGCTGGCCAGCGTCCGGGACAAGAAAGGCACGTTTGTCCGCGACCTGTCCAAAGACGATTTCGCGCTGCTTGAAAACGGGCGCCCGCAGACCATCACCTATTTCGCCCGCGACACCGATCTGCCGCTGACGCTGGGGCTGATGGTGGACACCAGCATGAGCCAGCATCGCCTGCTCGACGCCGAGCGCGGCGCCAGCTACCGCTTTCTGGACCGCATGCTGCGCGACAAAGACCAGGTCTTCATCATGCAATTCGACATGGCCGTGCAGTTGAGCCAGGACCTCACCTCGTCGCGCAAGCAACTGGAGGACACGCTGCCCATGGTGGATACACCGACACGCAGCGAGTTGCGCATGGAAGGATGGCGCGGCGGAACGCTGCTGTTCGACGCCGTGGTGAAGGCGTCAAACGACATTATGAAGAAGCGCACCGGCCGCAAGGCGCTCATCGTGCTTTCCGACGGGGGCGAAAACGGAAGCACGGCCACCATCGAAGAGGCCATCGACGCGGCCCAGCTCGCCGACACGCTGATTTACTCGGTTCTGTTCGCGGATCCGGCCTATCAGGGCTTCGGGGGGCCGGATGGCGCGACCATCCTCAAACACCTGGCGAAGCAGACCGGCGGGGGTTTCTACGAGGTCACGAAGCGGCAAAGTATCGACCAGATCTTCGATCGGATTCAGGACGAGCTGCGCAGCCAGTACAGCCTCGGCTATGTGCCGGACCAGCCGGTCACCTTCTCCGAGTTCCGCAAGATTCAGCTCACCACAAAGCAGCCGGGACTGGTGGTGCAGGCGCGCGACCGCTACTGGGCCAAACGCTGAAACAACCCCGCTATTCGTACCGCAGCGCCACTATGGGGTCCACACGCGAAGCGCGGAGGGCCGGGAGAGCGGCCGCCAGCAGAGCGACAACCGTCAGCGTGGCCGTGGCCGCCGCGATGGCCAGCGGATCGGCCGCGCTCACGCCGAACAACATGCCGTTCACCAGGCGAGTGGCGGCCAGCATCAACGGAACGCCGCAGGCGAGTCCCGCTACGACGATCAGCGCGGATTCGCGGATCATCATCCACAGCACTTCCCGGCGGCGCGCGCCGAGGGCCATGCGAACGCCGAATTCCGCCGTGCGGCGCGCCACCGCATACGACATGACGCCGTAGAGCCCCACCGCGGCCAGCAGCAGGGCCAGAGCCCCGAATGCCGAAGTGAGCTGCACGATGAGCCGCTCCTCGAGCAGACCGCTGCGGATCTGCTCCTCCAGGGTCCGCACGCGCGTCACCATGAGGTTGGGCGCGGCCTGCGCGACGGCGCTTCGCAACTGCGCGGCGATCGCCTGGGGATGGCCGGTTGCGCGCACCGCGATGGCGCGGGTGTACTCCATGTGCTGCGCGATCGGATACCAGGCCATGATGGGCGCCGCCTCGCGGACGTCGTTCACGCGCGCGTCCGCCACCACGCCGACAATCTGCACATCCGGCTTGTCGTCGCCGAAGAGCTGTCCAACGGCGCTGCGGCCGGGGAAATAGCGGCGAGCCAGGGTCTGATTCACGATGGCCACTTTGGGCGCGCGCGCGTCATCCCGCCACGTGAAATCGCGGCCCTCCACCAGATGCATGCCCACCGTGGCGAAGTAGTTGAGCCCGACGCTGTCCGTCTGAAACGAAATCTGCTCGTCGGGGGCTTTCGGATAGCCGGCAATCTCGACGGCGCTGATGCTTCTGGATCCGCTCACCAGCCCGGATTCTGTCACCGCGGCCGAGCGCACGCCGGGAACCGCCTCAATGCGCTCCACCAGGCGCCGGTAGAGATCCGGGAGCTGTGGCTCGGTGAAGCCGGCCGACCGCGGATTCACGATGATGGCGAGGACGCTCTCCCGATCGAACCCGGGGTCCAAATCCAGCAGGTGGCGAAAACTGCGGGCGAACAGGCCGCACGTTACCAGCAGAACCAGCGACAGCGCCACCTGCGAGGCCACCAGCAGTTTCATTCCGCCGGATTTCGATCCGCCATGCACGGCGCGCACGCCCGATTTCATGGCGAGGGAGAAGTCCACTCGCGTGCCACGGATGGCCGGCAGAAGTCCGAACAACAAACCGGTGAGGAGAGTGATGGCCAGCGTGAACCCAATGACGCGGAGATCCGGAGTTACCGAGAGCGGCGTAGCGCCGGATGAGTTCTCGCTCACCTCGCGCACCAGAACGGCCGTCGCGCCCCTGGCGAGAAGGAGGCCGGCCAGGGCCCCGAGAACGGCCAGTACCGTGCTCTCCGTGAAAAACTGCCGCACCAGACGGGCGCGGCCCGCGCCGATGGAGAGGCGAACGGCGATTTCGCGCTGGCGGCTGCTGGCGCGGGCCAGAAGCAGGTTGGCCACATTGGCGCAGGCGATCAGCAGGACCAGTCCCACCATCGCCAGCAACACCAGCAGAGGTTTGCCAAAATGCGCGCGCAGCGATGAGAAGCCGCGGCCAACAGGCGCGAATTCCAAATGCTGCGCGAGGACGGCACGCCGGCGAATCGCATCGTCGCCGTACAACTGGGCGACGCGCGTGAGTTCCTGTTGAAAGGCCACGCTCAGATGGGCACGTTCGCCGGCCATGCGCTCCGCGGGAATGCGCGCCAGGATCTCCAGCCAGAGAATCTGTTCCTGCGGCGGCCAGGGTTTGTCGTCGTCGCCGTTATGGCTGGATCGATTTCCCGCGTAGCGCACCGCCGTTTGCATCATCAGCGGAATCCAGACATCGGCAGGCGCGTCCGCCCAGACGCCGGAGAACCCGGGCGAAGCCACGCCGATGATGGTGAAGTGGGCGCCGTTGAGAGTGATCCCCTGGCCGACGACATTGGGAGAAGCGGCGAGGCGCCGCTGCCAGAAACCATAGCTGAGGACGGCCACCGGATGGCCGCCCACCGTGCGATTGTCATCCGCCGTGAACAGCCGGCCAAGCGCCGGGCGCAGGCCAAGCACGGAGAAGTACTCACCGGAGACGAGCTGTCCATTGGCGGTTTCGGCGGCAGGCGCGCCGTCCATGATCGCGTTCATGCCGGCGATCCGGCTGACCGCGGTCATCGGCGTTCGCGGAACCGCGGCCTGGAGGCGCTGGAACGTCGGCCAGGAGAAACGCTCGGGGGTGCGCGGGTCGCTCCATCGGAATGCCCAGAGTTCTTCGGGAGAAGCCACCGGCAGCCACTTCAACGTCACCGCGTTCAGCAGGGAGAAGATGGCCGTGTTGGCGCCGATGCCGAGCGCGATCGAAAGAATAGCCACGGCGGCGAAGCCCGGATGGCCGCGCAGGCTGCGGAGAGTGTAGCGGATGTCCTGCACGGCTTCATCGAGCAGGAGGAACCCGCGCGCATCCCGGCACTCCTCCCGGTGCGCCTGCCCCGCTCCGAAATCGACCCGCGCCCGGCGCTCGGCCTCGGCGGGGATGAGACCGCCGCGCTTGAGGTCTTCCGCGCGCCGCTCGAGGTGAAAACGAAGCTCATCCTCCATCTCACGTTCGAGGCGTCCGCGGCGAAACAGCGCGTTGAAGAGGGTGTGGAGGCGATTGGGCATGCGTGCTGGTCCCCTAAGCTCTATAGGGGAGTGTACGCCTTCTCTCCTAAGCTGTCAAGGAGAGGCCGTTACCGTATCATGACCCTGATGTACTGGTCGCGCCGGGAACTTCTGGGATCGCGCCGGCGCTGCTGACCGGCTGCACAGTGCGGCGGGCCACGGTGACTCCGCCTGCTTTGCCCGCGCGTCTGGCACGAGTGCACGTTGCGCCCGAACGAATCATCCGGACCACCGTGGGGCTGCGCCCCTTTCGCCCCTCGGGCTTCGTTGCGCGGCGAGAAGCTCGACAGCAAGACGGTGATCCACAACTACGGCCACGGCGGCGCGGGCATCACGCTTTCGTGGGGAACGGCGCAGCTCGCGGTGGAGGAGGCGGCGAAAACAGAAGCGCGCGAGTGCGCCGTGATCGGGTGCGGGGTGGTTGGTCTTGCCACCGCGCAATTGCTCCAGCAGAGGGGCTACAGCGTATCTATCTACGCAAAGTCGGTGCCCCCGGACACCACATCGAATCTCGCCGGAGGTCACTGGGATCCCGTGACCGTGTACGACCGCGCCAGCGTGACGCCGGAGTTTCGCCGGCAGTTCGGCGAGGCCGGACGTTTCGCTTTCCGCCGCTATCAATCGCTGGTGGGAGAACATTACGGCGTGCGCTGGCTGCCGCTCTATCTCCTGTCGCGCGATTCCGCCCGGTGGCTGGCGCCGCCGGAGAGCCCCTACAGCGAGATTGAACCGCTGTACCCGGACGCCCGCCCGCTCACGCGAGAGGAGAATCCCTTTGATGTGCCCAACGCCTTCCGCCGCTACTCCATGCTCATTGAACCCGCGACGTATCTCAACACGCTTATGGGCGATTTTTTCACGGCGGGCGGCAGAATCGTGGTGCGCGAGTTCGCCGAGGCGCGCGAGCTGATGTCCCTGCGGGAGGACCTGATCTTCAATTGCACCGGCCTCGGCGCGCGGGAGCTGTTTGGCGATCAGGAACTGATCCCGATTCGCGGCCAGCTCGTGTTTTTGCTGCCGCAGCCGGAGGTGGATTATATGGCCGTGGGTCCGGACGATAATTACATGTTTCCGCGGCACGATGGCATCCTGCTGGGTGGAAGCCACGAGCGCGGCGAGACGGGCCTCGATCCCGACCCGGCCATCACCGAGCGTATTCTGCGCGAAAACGGCGCTCTGTTTGCCGGCATGCGTTAACGCAGGCGAAAACGCCTGCTCTACAACGAATTACTGTCTTTTTAGGATATATACGTAATTATTCAGGCCGAATTCTGCGGTGTCCTTGTCGGGGAAATGATAGTCGAGCTCGTTGCCGCAGCCGGTCTCCAGCGTCTTCCATGAGGAGCCCTGAAACCCGACCTTCGCGGCCATCTTCGCCGGGTCCACGGAGTGATCGCGCTCGTGCATCTCTCCGAACGCGCCCTGAAACAGCATGTCGGCCGGGTAGTCTTTGACGTCGTACTTCGGACCGGTGCAAGCGGCCTGACGGGGGCCCACAATCTGGTGCGCTTTGATGACGATGGTCTTGCCCACCAGCGACTTCATCTCGGATGTATCGGGGCGGCTCTCGGAATCAGCCCACGGCGCAACCACCGCGGAAGCGATCTTCCAGGTACCCAGATAGAAGGCGTCCCCGGCCAGAGTGGTGGACGCGACCATGCAAATAGCGATGACGACCCTGATCATAATCCCCTTCCTATTTCACCGCACGCAGGCGGGCGGATTCGGCTTCCACCGCGCGCATAACGCGCAGGACGTTGCCGCCGTAGATTTTGCGAATGTCTCCGGCGGGATAGCCGCGCTCCAGCAGCGCGCGCGTCAAATTTGGATATTTCGAAACGTCGTCCAGACCGATGGGCGTGCAGCCCACGCCATCGAAATCGCTGCCGATGCCCACCGCGCCGATGCCGGCGATCTTCACAATGTGATCGATGTGCGCCACCGCGTCGTCCAGCGTCGCGCGCACCATCACCTTCTTGTATTCCTCCAGTACCGCGTTTCGCTCCGCCTCGCTGGGCGCGGTGGTGATCCGCTTCATGAAGGGCATCCCGGCGTCCGCCGATTTCTGCGACACGAACTCGCAGCCGAAATTCACGTCCACCACACCGCCTTTTTTCGCCAGCGCGACAATCATCTCGTCGGTCATGTTGCGCGCGATGTTGGAAACCGCGCGGCTGGAGGAGTGGGAGGCAAACGGCGGCGCCGTACTTACATCCAGCACGTCCCAGAACGTCTTGTCGGCGACGTGCGAAATGTCCACCATCATGCCCAGGCGGTTCATCTCCCGCACCACGTCGCGGCCGAACGGCGTGAGGCCGTTGTGGTGCACCACCGAGGCATCGTCGATATCGCCCGAAGAGTCCGCCCAGTTGTTGGTATTGACGTGCGTGAGGGTCATGTAGCGGACACCCAGCGCATAGTAATCGCGGAGCAGACGGAGGCTGTCCTCAATGGCGTGCCCGCCTTCGATGCCGATCAGCGCGGCGAACTTTCCGTCGCGGTGCGCGGCCTCGATGTCGCTGGCGGTCAGAGCCAGACGGACGCGATCCGGATAGCGGTCCACAATATCGTGCCGGACGGTGTCGATCATCTCCAGCGTCCGATGCGCCGACTGGTTCGTCTTCACGTAGTGCCCGTCCACAAAGGCGGCGAAGAAGGTCGCGCCCACGCCGCCTTCCAGCAGCCGCTCGAGGTCGGTATGGCCGGTGGCGCGGCGCTTGCCGAATTCCAGGCCGTCCACCGTATCGCTGGTGACGTCGTTGTGCGTGTCGATGAGGATGGCCGAACGTTGTACACTGGCCACTTCGGAGTCGGAAACTTTGCGCGGCGTCTGGGCGACAAGCGCGGCGGCGGCAAGCACGGCCGCGGCGAGGCACGGCAGGAACCAGCGAAGCGAGAGAGGCATTAGCGTTATAGTAGCGCTGACGAGATGAAACTGACTGCACTTATTGTTTTCCTGCTGCCGCTGGCCGCCCAGGAACCGGCCGCGCTGGCCATTCGCAACGTCCGCTTCGACGCGAAAAAGGCGACCGTGGATTTCGACGTGGTCAGCCAGTCGGCAAAACCGGTGCACGCGTGGCTGGTGATCGTCGCGCTGGGCAAGGGCACCTCGCTGGTGACCCCGCGCAACTGTTCGCCAGCAGGTCATTGTCAGGCCGACGTGGATTTCGGCCAGGGCGCCGCACCGCTCGCGCCGGAGGTTCGCGTAAGCGCAGTGCTTTTCGAGGATGGCACGGCCTGGGGCGATCTCAAGCTGCTCCAAACCGAAATCGACGATGCGCGGCTTCGTTTGCGCGCGCTCGAGGCCTGGCAGAAAGATTTCGACCAGACGCCGTCCGACATCGCTTATACCAGCGCGGTGATGAACGAGCGCGAGATTGTCGAGTTGCTGGCCGCGAAGCTGACGCCCGCGCGGCGCGCGGCGATGTTGGACCAGAGGGTTCGCGAGGCCGGGGAACGCGCCCGGCTCTTTCCGTCGTCCGGCACGCCGTACGGGCCGCCCGAAGCGGTGCCCTCGAATCGCCCCATCGCCAATCGGACGCCCCGATTCGCCATTGTCAGTGAAGAAGAGCGCGACGGCCAGTTGCGCCTGGTGATGCGCAACGGATACGACAAGGAGATCGCGGCCTTCGCGTTCACCCAGCGCCAGGCGGACGGCAGGATTATGCGCTCATCGAGCGGACACTCGATCGCGCCCGGCAGGCTGGCCGAGTTCCCGTACGGCGCGGCAACGCCGGGAGATGCGATCGAGCTGGCCTGCGTGATCTTCCGCGACGGAAGCGCGGACGGCGACCGTGCCGTGGTTCAGAAAATGCGCGACGGCCGGGCCGGCCGCCAGGCGGAGAAGAACCGCCTGCTGCCGCTGTTGCGCGGCGTCGCGAACCTGCCGGCTCCCGAGCGGGCTGCGGCCGCCGGGAAGCTGATCGCCGATCTTCAGG
This sequence comes from uncultured Solibacteraceae bacterium, assembly GCA_964453955.1. Lineage (GTDB taxonomy): Bacteria > Acidobacteriota > Terriglobia > Bryobacterales > Bryobacteraceae > CAWACP01. The sequence goes on from CAYVPZ010000149.1 coordinate 8,481, forward strand.
CGCACCCGCAGGAGCAGCCCGACGCGGAGCATTCCATTGACTTCGTGCTGGGCGAGCAGGCCGAGCGCAAAACCGTCCGGCAGGAGCTGCAGGACTTCCCGCTGGAGGAGGTCCTCAAAGACCTGCAAGAGTGACCAGCGCGGCCAGCCGCTTCGGGGCCACCAGCCGGTAACTGCCGGCGAGCAGTTCTTTCACCTCGTCCCAGTCCACCGTTCCAACATCCAGCCGCAGCGCGACCCAGCCGCGGGACCCAATGTACGCCGGCAGGTAGAAGCGATCGGGGCTGGTGGAGGCCAGCACCGTGTTGTCTCCAGGCAGCACCTTGCAGGTGACCGCGACGATGCCGTCGCCGTGGTGATCGTTCAGGAAGTAGGCGAAGGTTTTCTTGCGAACCAGAAACTGCGCGTGCGATCCACGATATTCGCGCGCGGTCTCAGGCAACGCGAGAGCGATCTTGGTCAGCCGAACGAGCCTCGGGTCCTCTTTCGTCATAGCGGCAGGTTCCCATGTTTCCGGCGCGGGTTGGTGTCCACCTTGGTGGCCAGCATGCGCAGCGCGCGAATCACTTTCGCTCGCGTCTCGCTCGGCTCGATCACATCGTCGATGAACCCGCGCTCGGCGGCGACGAACGGGTTGGCGAAGCGCTCGCGAA
>CAYVPZ010000150.1:0-9118 GCA_964453955.1 uncultured Solibacteraceae bacterium
GGCATCATCCCCGAATACGGCGTTGTGGTCTTCGACGAAGCGCACGAAATCGAGGATGTCGCCGGCCAGTACTTCGGCGTCACCGTCAGCAGCTATCAGATTCAGGACCTGGTGCGCGACATTGCCGCCGTCTCCCGCCGCAAGCAATTCGGCTCCCAGGAGCTCGACCGCACGCTCGATATGGTGCAGGAGCGCGCGGGGATGTTCTTCGCCACCTTCGAGGGCTCCGAGGGCCGCGAAGGCTTTCGCAGCCAGGGCGCATGGCTCGAAAAGCACGACGAGAAATACCAGGACGTGTTGCGCGCTCTGGAACTGCTGGGCGCGCATCTGAAGCTGGTGAAGGATTCGCCTGAGGACATGATTCCGCTGGTCCGCCGCACGGAGGTACTGGCCGGCTCGATCCGCTTCTGGATGGAGAGCAATAAGCGGACGTATGTCTATTGGATCGAGCGGCGCACACGCAGCATCGCGCTGCAGGCCACGCCCATTGATGTCGCGTCTATCCTCGAACAGCGGCTGTTCGATAAAGTCGACAGCATCGTCCTCACTTCCGCCACGCTCGCGGTGGGTGGCAATTTCGATTTCACCTCGGCCCGTCTCGGCGTACGCAATGCCCGGCCGCTGATCGTCCCCGGGCATTTCGACTACCCTCGCCAGGCGCTGTTATACGTGCCTCAGGACCTGCCCGATCCGCGCAGCCCCGCATTCTCGCGCGCCGCAGGCGACGAGATCGTCCGTCTGTTGAACGTCAGCCGCGGGCGCGCTTTCGTGCTCTTTACCAGCCACCAGCAGATGCGCGCCCTCTACGATCGCGTCTCGTTTGAAGTCGAATTCCCCGTGCTCCTGCAAGGCACCGGCCCGCGTAGCGCGCTGCTGGACGAATTCCGCCGTACCCCCAACTGCGTGCTCTTCGCGACGTCGTCATTTTGGCAGGGCGTCGACGTGCAGGGCGAGCAATTGAGCTGCGTGATCATCGACAAGCTGCCCTTCGCCGTGCCCAGCGATCCGGTGGTGGCAGCTCGCATCGCCGACCTCCGCGAGAACGGCGGCGAGCCGTTTTACGATTACCAGATCCCGCAGGCTGCGCTAGCCTTGAAACAGGGGTTCGGGAGACTGATCCGCAGCAGCACGGACCGCGGGGTTCTGGCACTGCTGGACAACCGCATCACCAAGCAGCGCTACGGCCAGGTGTTCTTTGACAGTCTTCCGGATTACGCTTTCACTACCGCGATTGAAGATGTGGAGAGGTTCTTTGGCTGATGTTTGAGGTTTGTGTGGAACAGACGTTCGCGGCCGGCCACGCCCTTCGCGACTACAAAGGCAAGTGCGAAAACGTGCACGGCCACAACTACCGCCTGCAGGTCACGGTGGCCGGCGAGCGCCTGTGCGCGAACGGGCTGCTGGTGGATTTCATCGAGCTGAAGCGCGTGATGCGCGACGTCATCGAGTATCTGGACCACCGTTTCATCAACGATCTGCCTCCGTTCGACGTGATCAATCCATCGGCCGAAAACATGGCGAAGTATTTTCACGACGAGATCAGCAAAAACCTCACCGGCGGCGAAGTGCCGGTGCGCGTTTCCGAAATCCGCCTCTGGGAGACCGACACCAGCATCGCCGTGTACCGGCCGTAGGGACGCCATGACGCCTGAACCGGACAACCCGAAGCCGCCGGAGCCCTTCGGCATCACTCCTCGTCCATTGGGCCTTCCACCGGAGTTGAGCTATGACAGTATAGAGGAACTCATCGAGGCGCTGGAAGGCGCAGACCACAGGTAGTCTTTCGGGAACCATTCCCTCGCTGGAACGTATACTCTGTACATCCTGGAGGCAACGATGACGAATGAGCTTCGCTATGCCATCCGCGGTCTGAGGAACGCGCCCGGCTTCACCCTGACCGCCATCGCGGTGCTGGCGCTCGGCATTGGCGCCAACACCGCCATATTCAGCGTGGTCAACAGTATTCTGCTGCACCCGCCCGGCATCCACAACCCGGACCGCGTGGCCGTCCTCCGGGTCCGCTACAACAAACTCAACCTGAAAAGCATTCCCGTCTCGACGCCCGATTTCGACGACATCCACAGCCAGCGCGACGTCTTTCAGGCGGCGGCCCTCGCCGGCCAGGCGAGCTTCAATTATTTGGCGGGCGACCAGCCCATCCGCCTGCAGGCGGGCCGGGTGAGCTGGGAATGGTTCAACGTTTTCGGAGCCCGCCCGGCGCTCGGGCGCACGTTTAGCGCCGACGAGGACTACCCGGACCGGAACGGCGTCGCTGTGATCGAGTACACCGCCTGGCAGCACCTCTTCGGCGGGGACCCGTCCGTAATCGGCCGCACCCTCATCCTCGACCGCAAGCCGTACCGCGTCATCGGCATCATGCCGGCTGGCTTCGATCCCGTCTTCCATTGCGATCTGTGGGTGCCCTTCGCCATGCCGCCGTCCGAGCACACACCGGACAACCGCTTCAACGAAGGTCTGTTCGCGGCGGCGCGCATTCGGCCGGGCATCCCATTCGAAAAGGCGAACGCGGCTGTGAATCTCGCGGCGCAGCGCGTCCGGCACGACACGCAGCAGGCCGGTCAGTACGCGCGTGATTCCGACTGGGGCATGTTCCTGGTTCCCTACGCGGAATTCACGGCGGGCGAGCTGCGCACACCGCTGCTGGTGCTGGTGGGCGCGGTGGCGTTCGTGCTGCTGATCGCCTGCTCGAACATCGCCGGTCTGCTGCTGGCTCGCGGCTCTTCACGCGCGCGCGAAATCGCGGTGCGGGCCGCGCTGGGAGCGGGCCGCTGGCACATCATTCGGCAGTTGCTGGGGGAAACCGTTGTGCTCGCCGCCACGGGCGGTCTCGCCGGCGTTGGCCTTGCCTGGCTGCTGGTCCGCGCCATGGTCGCGCTGGCGCCACGGGAACAGGCCGCCGGGCTGGCCGTGGCCATGGACCCGTGGGTGCTCCTGTTTGCGCTGACGGCAAGCGTCCTGGCTGCGCTCCTCTTCGGCCTCCTGCCGGCCCTGCAGATTGCCCGGTTCGACTACCACAGTGCGCTGAAGGAAGGCGGACGCACCGGAACCGCCGGCCGCTCGCGGCAGCGCGTCCGCCAGTAGCTCATCGCCAGCGAATTCGCCATCGCGCTGTTGTTGACGGCCGGCGCGGGCCTGCTGCTGCGCAGCTTCGAGCGGCTGCAGTCGGTGCGGCCCGGGTTCGACCCGCACGGCGTCATTTCCGCCATGGCCGCTCTTCCCGACCAGGACGAAAACAACGAAGACCGGCTCGCCGCCTTCCACCAGGCAGTTCTCGACCGCCTGCGGTCCGCGTCCGGCGTTCGCTCAGCAGCGGCCGTGGTCTGTCTGCCCTTCACCGGCATGGACTGGTCGTCCTCATTCGGCATCGAGGGACGCCGGCCCGGACCGGGCGATCCTGGCCCGCACGGCGACGTCGGATACGTCTCCCCCGGCTACTTTGCGGTGATGGGCATTCCATTGCGAGAGGGACGCGTGTTCAACGACCTTGACCGCAAAGGCAGCGAACCGGTGGCCGTGATTGACGACGTGCTGTCCCGGCAGTACTGGCCGAATGAGGACGCAGTGGGGAAACGCATCTTTCGCGACCGCAGCAAGCCGTTCTGGCGCATCGTCGGCGTTGTCGGGCATGTCCGGCGCGACAGCCTGGCCGCGGACTCCAATAAAGGCGTCTACTACCAGCCGCTGTGGCAACAGCCGTTCACCGTCGCGCACTACATTGTGAAAGCCGAATCGGGCGACGGCTCGCAACTCGGCGGCGCCATACGCCAGGCCGTGCGCGGCGTGAATCCATCGCAGGCCGTGTTCGACCTCAAAACGATGGATGAACGCGTGGCGGAATCGCTCGGCGCTCGCCGTTTCGCCCTTACCGTTCTCGCAGCGTTCGCCGTCATGGCTCTGGTGCTGGCCGCCATCGGCATCTACGGAGTCATCAACTATTCGGTGACGCAGCGGACCCAGGAGATCGGCATCCGCATGGCCCTGGGAGCCGAGCGCCTCGCCGTGCTTCGTCTGGTCCTCGTGGAAGGTCTCATGCTGGCGGCATGGGGCGCCGGGGTGGGTCTGGGAGCCGCGGCCGCGCTGGTTCGCCTTATGAAGAGCCAGCTTTTTGGGGTCAGCGCGTTCGACCCGGTCACGTTCGCGATCACCGTGGCCGTGTTGGCGTTGGTAGCCCTGCTGGCCTGCTACGTCCCGGCACACCGCGCCATGCGCGTGGACCCCATGGTCGCGCTCAGGGACGAATAGCGCTCACCGTTTTCCCGGCTTCGCGCGCCGCAAGGGATCGGCGGGCTGGTACGCCAGACCCGCCGACAGAATGCGCACCAGCTTCGCCAGCACCCGCGCGCGCGCCCAGTATTTGTCGTTGCCCTCGATCAGGCACCAGGGGGCCGTTCTGGTGCTGGTCTTCACCAGCATCTCCTCCACGGCCTCCTCGTAATCGCTCCATTTCGCCCGGTTGCGCCAATCCTCGTCGGTCAGCTTCCAGGCTTTGTAGCCTATGGCCTTGCGCTCTTCAAACCGCCGCAACTGCTCTTCCTGGGAAATATGGATCCAGAACTTGGCCACAATTACCCCGAAATCCCGCAATTGCCGCTCAAAAGAATTGATTTCCTTGAACGCCCGCTTCCATGCTTCTTCTTTCGCGAATCCTTCCACGCGTTCCACCAGCACGCGGCCGTACCAGGACCGGTCGAAGATGGCAATCTGGCCGCGCTCCGGCAACCGCCGCCAGAAGCGATAGAGATAATGGCGGGTTTTGTCCTCGCCCTGCGGCGCGCTGATCGGGTACACGACGTATCCGCGCGGGTCCAGCTTTTCGGTGACGCGCTTGATCACCCCGCCCTTGCCCGCGGCGTCCCATCCTTCGAAAACCATCACCACCGGGCGCTTCTGCAGATACACCTGATAGCCCAGCTCGCGCAGCTCGATCTGGCGCCTCGTGACCTCGCGCACATATTCGTCGCGGTCGAGCTTTCTGGTCAGATCCATGGTTTCCAGCATCAGGCCTTTCCTCCGCCCATCGATTCCATGGCTGCTCGCAGGTCTTCGTCCTCGGCCGCGCCTTCCGGGACTTCGGTGCGCGGCGGAGCGTCCGCACCCAGCCGCTCCTCCATGGCCGCGATAATTGTCTGGAACACTTTTTTCCGCGCGTACCATTTCGAGGTCGCCTCGACGATGGTCCACGGCGCGTACTCGGATTCGGTCAGCTCCAGCATTTCTTCCATCGCCGCCAGATATTTGTCGTATTTCCTGTGCCGCGCCCAGTCGGGCTCGCTGACCCGCCATGCTTCCAGAGGGTCCGCCTCAATCGATTTGAACCGATTGCTCTGCTCTTTCCGGCTGATGTGCAGAAGGAATTTCAGAATCACCGTGCCGTCATCGGCCAGCATGCGCTCGAACTCGATGATGTCCCGATACGCCGCCCGCACGGCCTTCTCGATCGCCGTGTGCTCCACGCGTTCCTCGACCACGCGCCCGTACCAACTGCCGTCGAAGATCACCATCTCGCCGCGGTTCGGCGCCTTCAGCCAGAATCGCCACAGCCAGGGCCGCTGCTGTTCGTAGGTGCGCGGAGGCGCGATGGGATACAGCTTGAACCCGCGCGGGTCCAGGCGCTGTGTCAGCGTGGCGATGGTGGTTCCCTTCCCGGATGCGTCCCATCCTTCGAAGAGGATGATGGTGGGGACCCCGTGGTCCCAGCACGCCTTCTCCAAATCGTAGAGGCGCCGCTGCAGGGCGGGCAGGGTGCGCTTGTATTCTTCCCGCGAGATCTGCTTTTTCAGGTTGATGTTTTCGAGCATGGATCTCCCGGCTTGATTGTACAATCGCGGGTCGCCGCATCACGGTGCCAGCCGCCACTGCATAGCCTCTTTCAAGTCGGCAAAGCATTGTTCGCAAACCCATTCGTAGCCGGCGCCGTGTATGTAGTCCTCGGTTGTAGTGTAACCCTCGTGTTGGACATCAGGGCCGTCCCAGTCAGCGAACTTGGCCCAGCAACAGGCACAGTGGTCGTGATCCCAATGGTCGCCAACAGCCCTCCAACGCCGTCGCTGGAATTCAACTCCCTTGAGACGCTGGCCCGTGTCAATGCGCCATTGTTTGTCCGAATCCACATCCGTTCTCCCCTCAAATCGGCAACAAATCCAACGCCGCCTGCAGCTCGCTCCGCGTATGCGCGTCCCCCGGGCGGGTGGTCACCACGATGTCTCGCTCATACAACGCCCGCGCCTCTTCCACGCGGCCCAGCTTTTCCAGCGTCTGCCCGCCATGAAAATACCCGGCGGCGTAATCCGTGGTCGCCGCCAGGTTTGGCCCCAGAAGCACGCGCTCGGCGTCCCCGTGGTTGAACTGCCAACGCGCGTCCGCTTCCGACGTCAGAACGAAGGTCTTGAGCAACGAGATGGTCGGTGAACTCCAGCAAGGAATCGCCTGTCGCTGCGATATCTGTCCAGATACGAGGACGCGGCCGTTAATCTGTTCGATTGCGCCTTCCATTTCGGGTCTCTCGTCTTCGGAGCCAGCAAGAACACGGTCTCCCTGTTCGACGCGCCAAAGGACTCGGTCACACCACAGGCTCCACTCGCCGGAGTGATGTGAGGAAAGACGGGGGTTTTTGATGGGCTGGGGCTCGCCAAATTCCGGGAATAGAACAGACCCGTATCCAACCCAGCAGCCTTGGGCCTTCTGTCCAATCAGAACCGCAAAGAGCCCGTTGCTGTCGGCACAGTCGTTCTCAGCCATCAGTCCCATGCTAACGAATACTCACGCGTGAGCGCGCTCTGTGTGCCCCAGCCGGGGAAGAGCCTTGATCGATTTCCCGATTCTCTTCTGAGCAATGCGCAGTTCGTAGAGGTTTTGCAGATTCAGCCAGAACTCCGCGCTCGTGCCAAAGAAATGGGCCAGGCGCAGGGCGGTATCCCCGGTAATGGCACGCTGACCATTCAAAATGCCGGTGATGCGGTTGGTCGGCACATCCAGCTTGCGCGCCAGTTCCGCGGCGCTCATGCGGAGTTCTTTCAGTTCCTCGGCCAGGTGCTCCCCCGGATGTATCGCGGTCACTGACATGTCACCCTCCTAATGGTAGTCAACAATCTCGACATTCGACGGTCCTGGCGCTCCATCCGACCATTCAAAGCAGATCCGCCATCGCTCATTGATACGGATGCTGTACTGTCCTTTCCGATCACCGGCCAGTGCTTCGAAGCGATTGCCGGGCAGAACAGCAATGTCCCTCAGTCCCGTAGCCGCTTCCAGCCGGTCGAGCTTCAGGCGCGCCGACCGCTCGATGCGCGAGAAGCCTCTTACCCGCTCTCCGCCGGCGAAGTCCCGGGTGCGCCTGTCCCGATAGCTGACGATCATCTATCAGGATATGCCCGATTATGCGTTACGTCAAGCATAACGACGGTCCTCAAATCGGCAGCAAATCCATAGCCGCCTGCAACTCGCTCTGCGCGTGCGCGTCCCCCGCGCGCGCGGTCACCGCGATGCCCCGCTCGTGCAACTCCCGCGCCTCCACGCGGCCGAGTTTCTCCAGCGTCTGCCCGCCGTGAGAATACCGGCGGCATAATCCGGATTCGCCGCCAGCAACTGGCGGGATTCCTCCACCGCTTCCTCGCCCTTCCCGGCCCTCACCAGCTCCATCTTTCCAGATCGTAGAGGCGCCGCTGCAGGGCGGGCAGGGTGCGCTTGTATTCTTCCCGCGAGATCTGCTTTTTCAGGTTGATGTTTTCGAGCATGGATCTCCCGGCTTGATTGTACAATCGCCGGGGTGATTGCGCGCGAGCGCGGTGTGCTCCAACACGGACACGGCAATTCAGTTGCCACTGGGGAACTCCTGTGCTATCGTCTTCGTGAATTGGAGAATGCCATGTCGATTTGGCTTTTGTGGGCTGGCGGCTCCTGCCTGGCGGCGCTCCTTCTTGCTGATCTGGCAGGTGCCTCGATGGCAGGTGAGGCGAGCGGTCCATCTGAATTCCGCTGAACCGCGGAAGGCGTTCGAGAATGAAAATGAAGCGCGCAAGACCTTTGCGCAGATTGTCGGCGGCTTCGCTATCATCGCCACCCTCTATTTCAACTTCGACCAATCCAGGAGGGCTCAGCAGCAGCAGGAAATCGCTGAAGAGCAGCAGGAATTAGCCGAACAGGTGAATCTCACGGACAGGTTCTCCAAGGCAGTGGAGGAATTAGCGGCGCCGCAAATCCAGGAACGTGTGGGAGGAGTTTACGCGCTCCAGCAGTTGACTCTCGATGCTCAGAGCTTCAAGATGGCCGACAGGCCGGACATAGGGTTGGAAGAGAAGAAGCGGGTGCTTGCCGTTCTGGCGGCATTCCTGAAAGCCATGTCCCCGGTCGATCTTCGACGCCCCAAAGTAGAAACTTATGAGATGTCGCAGGACTTGCAGGCGACGGTCATCGTGCTGGCCGATCGGCGCCTCCACGATCCGGGCATTGATCCGGTTTCTGCCTGTCATGCGAGCCTCGAAGGCGCAGACCTGCGGGATCAGGATCTGAGTGGACTTGATTTGAGCGATACCGATTTCGAAAACTCCGATATGAGCGGCGCGAATTTCATGAATGGGAGCCTGGCGTCCGCCATACTGGAGCGCGTGGATTTGTCGGACGCCACGTTTGTGGCCGGCAATGGGGGCAAAGCCAGGTTTCCGCTGGACGGCGCGGATCTCAAGGACGCTTGTCTGTGCGGCGCCGATCTATCCGCATCCAGCATCTCGCAGTCACAACTCGAGGCGGCGCAAGGCAACGCAAATACCAGATACCCGCCGGGACTTGCGAAGCCGCACGGCTGGAAGGGCAACTGCAGCCCGAATTGCAGCAACTGACTCAAATCGGCAGCAAATCCAGCGCCGCCTGCAGCTCGCTCTGCGTGTGCGCATCCCCCGTGCGCGCGGTCGCCGCGATGCCCCGCTCATACAACGCGCGCGCCTCTTCCACGCGGCCCAGCTTTTCCAGCGTCTGCCCGCCGTGAAAATATCCCGCGGCATAATCCGGATTCGCCGCCAGCAACTGGCGAAATTCCTCCACCGCTTCCTCCGGCTTTCCGGCCCTCGCCAGCTCCATCGCCAGCCCGTATCGCGCAAAGGAG
>CAYVPZ010000151.1:0-9110 GCA_964453955.1 uncultured Solibacteraceae bacterium
ATCGAGCGTCTGGTGGTGCAGCCGATGTCGAACCTGATCGCCACCGACCAGGTGCGCGGCGGAGACTGGGTAAAGGTGGATTTCGACTCCGAACGGCGCTGCATGACCTTCACGCGGGAAGCCGAGGGGCTGCCGGTGGCCGCGATGGCCGATCTGATGGACCAGCCCATGTCGGCGCCAAGCTTCACCATGGCGGCCGGTGCGGCGTTTGAACCGGCGCGCGCGGTAACCGCGAAGTCCAGCCGGCGAAGCTGAGGATTGTGTGGACGGCTCAGGCCGTCCCGCGCTTCAAGCCGCGCACTCTCCACGGCCGAGCTTGAGCGAGAAGTTTTCTTCGTCGCCCCAGTCGCGGTACAGCTCCGGGAAGTGCTCGGCGGGCTTCGCCAGATCGGCAGTCATCGCCCGGAATGTCTCCACCTTGTGCCGGAGCACGTAATCCCGGAACGGCTCGCCGTCCAGCCGGTTCGCGATAAAGTGGTCCAGCACCCGTTGAACCGCCAGCGGCGCCAGACGCGCCGGGACGCTCTGGATGGCCAGGCCGAAGCGCAGCATTCCCTGCTGGTCGTAGCCGCCGCCCAGCAGCATCTGATAGTAGGGCACTTCGCGGCCGTCGATCTTGCGCGCGTTTCCGTAGAAGCCGAAATCGCCGGTCCAGTGCTGGCCGCAGGAGTTCGGGCAACCGCTGATCCTCACCGAGAGCCGGCGCACGCCGGGATCGTCGTAACCGGCCACGGCTTTCGCCACGGCGTCACCCAGGTTCATGGACTTGGTGAGCGCCAGGTTGCAACTGTACGCTCCCGGACAGGTGGTGACATCGTCAATCTGGTGCGCGCCGGCGCCGGCCAGATCGATCTCGCGCAGCGCCGCGTACACGCGCTTCAGGTTGTGTAACGGGATGAACCCCAGCATCAGGTTCTGGTCCATGCTGACGCGCACGTAGCCGTCGCCGGCGTCCCGCGCAAGCCCCGCCACCGAGCGCATCTGAGCGGCAGTCAGGTTGCCCTGCGGCACTTTCACGGTGACGATGGCGTAGCCGTTCTGCCGCTGCGGCCGGATGTTGGTTTCGAGCCAGCGCTCGTATTCCGGGTCCACGTACCCGTTCAGGACGGGCAACTGTCGGCCGGCCCCAAGTGGTGGTGGCACTGCCTGAAAACCACCAAAACTTTCCGGGACTTCCTCGGGCAGCGCGATGCCGCCGTTTTCGAGGATGTCGCGGTATTCCTTCTCCACGTGCTCCCTCACCCACTCGAAGCCGCGCTCGCGGACGATGAACTTCAGCCGCGCCTTGTTCTTGTTCTGCCGGTTGCCGTGCTTGTTGAAGATGCGCAGCACCGCTTCCACCTTGTGCACCAGCAGATCGGCGGGGACGAATTCGTCCAGCAACTGCGCTTCGCTCGGCAGGGGGCCCAAGCCGCCGCCCACCACCATGCGAAAACCGTGTCGGCCATCGCGGATCACCGCGCGCAGGCCGACGTCGTTGAACGCGGTTCCGATGCAATCCTCGGGGCAGCCGGAAAACGCGATCTTGAACTTGCGCGGCATGTTGTCGGTGAGTTCCTTGTGCAGGAAAGCGAAGGCGATGCGGCGCGCGTACGGATGGACGTCGAAGGGCTCATCCGGCAGCAGGCCGCTCAGCGGGCACGCGGTGACGTTGCGCACGGTGTTGTAGCAGGCTTCGCGCGTGGTCAGCCGCTGGTCCGCCAGCAGGTGGAGCAGATCGGGCACGTTGGAGAGCGGGACGAAGTGGTATTGCAGGTTCTGGCGGGTGGTCAGATGGCCTTTGCCGGCGGCGTAGCGTTCGGAGACCAGGGCGAGCTGGTCCAGTTGACCGGCGGTGAGCGTGCCGCCGGGGATTTTGGTGCGGATCATCTGCACGCCGGGCTGGCGCTGGCTGTAGATGCCGCGGCGCAGCCGGAACGGGCGGAATTCATCGTCGGTCAGCTCACCGGCCAGCAGCCGGTTGGCGTGTTCACGGAACAGTTCGATGTCCTGGCGCACGATAGCGTCGTACTCGGCTTCCGTATGTGATAGAGCGCAAAGGGCTGGTTCAGACATTCTGGCAAAGTACCGCTTGTTGATGGATTATACCATGTTTGGACCGGATTCTATAGCGTGAATCTGACGCTGCGCTCGCCCGCGCGGAGGGTCCATTCGTCCCCGGAGCGTTCCGGGGTTACCCGGACGGGCTCGGCGCCAGTCCCTGACCAGGAGAACGCCACCACATTCTTCCAGGCCGGGCGGGTCGCCTCCATGCGCACCGTATGCATGGGCATCGGCTTGCCATCGCGGTCGCGGCCATTCACCTCACCGGACGTCGTCTCGACGCCATCCCCGGCGAACAACTCGATGCGGAGCGATGCCCCCTGGGCGCGAGCCAGAAAGGAGCCGTCCTGCCCCTTCTCGCAGGGATACTGCGGATGGAACCGCAGCTCGAGGCGGCGTGGCGCGTCGGCTTCGATGTCATCGGTCACGATCAGAACATCGGGCTTGAGAAAGTACAGGCGGCGGATATATCGCTTCAAGCCTGACGCGGGCGGATACATTGCGGTGGCGTCGCCGGCGATTTCGTCCAGCACATCGGACGACGTGGCGGCGAGAACGCGCGGATGGCCCTTGAACCCGCCCGCGGTGAACCAGGCAAAACCCTCGCCAATTTGCCCCTTCCCGTCGACGAGCAGCGTGTTGTGCTGTCCGGTGTCCTTCCAGGCATAGCCGTCGTCGCGCAGCAGCCACTCGCCGCAGCCGAAAATCGAGAAATGGTTGGCGTCCGGATGAGCGTGCCCAAGCCCCGGATCGTGGGAAAGCTGGTCCGTGGCGAAGTGTCCCGCGGGCGGGCCGCATTTGAACACAACCAGGGATTCATCGCCCGACCAGCCGGAGCGGGCCGAGACGATTCCCATATCGTCGAAGTGGCGCAGCGTCGGCAGGCCCGCGGGACCCTCGGCGGGCACGGAAGGGTCGAACCAGAGCAGATCCAGCCATTGGGGAACTGAGTGGGTGACGCGGGCTCGCGTGAGCTCTTCAGCGAGCCACTGCGCGTGGGGGTCGCGATTCAGCGCGGCGAGCCGGTACAAAAGGTGATCCGCGCCGTATTCGTCGGCGCGCAGGCTGTCGGCGAGATCGACTGCTGTGTTGTCCGGCTTCCAGGCGTTTCGAGGCAAGGCCAGATACTGGCGATACGCCGCCGTGTTCTCCCACCACGCGCTCGAAGGGCTCTCTCCGGCCAGGTCCGCGGCGAGATGCCAGAACTTCAACAGGTACTCGACGCCGTAACTCCAATACCCAATTCCTTCGTGGCTGGCGCCGTCGGGGCCGCGCACGGCCTCCGTCTGCCGGAACAGGTGGAGCGCCAGCTCGCACCACGCGCTCACCCCTGGCTCAGCCCCCAGCGCCCACCCCGCCGCGGCAAGGCCGGCGGCATCCACCCAGAGATGGTTGGTCAGCCAGAGGGCCCTCCAATAACTGCGCCACATCGGCAATTCTCCCCTGGCCGCGGCGTGGAGAGTGGCGCCATGCTGCAGTAGAGTGCGGCGCAGGGTCTCGCTCGCCTCCGCGGGCAGGCGATCGCCAAGCCAGTCGTAAACCAGCGCAAGGGAGAAGAGTTGGTGTCCGGCCGCCAGCCCCACTCCGTCCTCGTTTCCCGTTCCCCAGTGTGGGTAGCCGCACGACGCCATCGACCACTCGACGGTGGCCGCCAGGTATTTCTCGTCGTTCGACAGGACAGATACCAATGCCAGGAGGGGAATCTTGTTGGCTAACTCGCGCTGCCACAACTGCTCGTCATTCGGACCCGTGTGCTCGGGATAGTTCGGCACGGGTTTGGCGATGATGGAATCGGCCCTGCGCCGGGCGCTCCGCCACAACTCCGCATGGGTGGTGGTAATGGCGGACTTCAGGGCTTCGACCTTTGCGGGGTTGAGAAAGAGCCGGGGCCGGCCGCTCTGCGCGCGCAGCCGGGAGTTAGAGAACGCCAGGAGCAACGCAGTGAAGTGGCGCCGCAACATGGCTTGATTCTATGCCGGAGCAGCCGGTGGTGGAAGTGGAGCAGGCCTTTGGCCTGCGGCACTCGGACATTACCACCCGACGGGCTTTCCGATCTCCAGCGGCCAGACCCTCAGCTCGGGCGATTCGCGCAACTGCTCGGCGAGACCGTCCGGCGTGCCGGTGAGCAGGGGAAACGTGCCGAAGTGCATGGGGATGATGGTCCTCGCCTTCAGCAGGCGCGCGGCCAGCGCGGCCTCGAGCGGGCTCATGGTGAAGTGGTCGCCGATGGGCAGGAAGGCCAGCTCCGGTTTGTACAACTGCTCGATGAGCGACATGTCGGAAAAAACATTCGTGTCGCCGGCAAAATACGCGGTGCGGCCGTCGGGGAAGTGCAGCACATAGCCGGACGCCTCGCCGCCGTAGACGATCTGGTCGCCGTCGAGGATGCCGCAACTGTGCACGGCGTGAACCTGCGTGGCGCGCAGCCCGCCGCAGACCTCCTGCGTGCCGCCCTTGTTCATGCCGCTGCAGTTGACCACGCCCTTCTTCTCCAGCCAGTGGCAGGTCTCGAAGATGGCCACCACTCTCTTCGGCTGGAACTTCTTCGCCAGCGGAATGGCGTCGTGAATGTGATCGAAATGCCCGTGCGAGATGAGAATCGCGTCCACGCGCGAAAACGTGTGCGACTTCGGGTATTTCGGGTTGCCGTCGATCCAGGGGTCGAGCACGACAATCTCGCCCGATTCCAGTTTCAATTGAAAGGTGGCGTGTCCAAGCCAGGTGATCTCAATCATGGAAGTCTTTCCTTGATCATAATTCCTTCGCCGAGCTTCGCTACGCCGGGAATGGTCACCGGCAGATGCCCCGAGACGGCGATCTCACCAAACAACGCTTTGGCCACCGCCTCCTCCGAAGTGTTGGTGGTGCTGAAGGTGGCCATGTATGCTGCCACGCCCGGAAAACCGCGGATCACGTAAGGGCTTCCGAACGCGATCATGGCCACCGGCGTTTTGCCGGAAGTCAGGGTGTTGACCAGAGCAGTGTAGGGATCCCGCAGCGCCACCGTGCCCTTGTAGGCGGCCACGCTCACGAAGGGAACCAGCACGGTGACGGGGCAGGCGGCCAGATCCCGCTCCAGCTTGCCGATTTCCTCCGCGGGGATGGTTGGGTCCAGCGTGACCACGTTCATGTTCGCGGCACGCCGTTTCAACTCCGCGGTGAGCGTCCGCCCGCGCTGGCTGTCGCGGCTCTCGGTCAGAATGGCCACACAGGCGCCGGCGGGGGCGCGCAATGGGAACAGGTTCCCATCGTTCTTCACGAGGGTGAGAGCGCGGTCGGCCACGCGCTGGGCGGCCTCCTCCGCCTCGGGGCTGGCCAGCACGTCGGCGATGCCCTCCAGGTTGACGGTCTTGCGGCGCATGAGGCCGAGCCGGATTTTGGCCTCGATCAGGCGGGCCACGCTTTCATCCAGCCGCTTGCGGGTGAGTCTACCGCTCTTCACCGCCGCCACCAGGGCGCTGATGGTGCGCTCGCAATCGGCGGGCACCAGCAGGACGTCGGCCCCGGCTTCGAGCGCGCGGACGGCCGCCTCGCCTGGATCAAACAGCTTCGACAAGCCCTGCATGTCCATGGCGTCGGTGACGATGAGGCCCTTGAAGCCCAGATCGTGCCGCAGGGTGCCAGTGAGAATCGTCGGCGACACGGTGGCCGGGAGCGCCGCGGGGTCGAGAGCGGGAACGGCGATGTGAGCGCTCATGACGGCGTCCACTCCGCCGGCGATGGCCGCGCGGAAGGGCACCAGCTCCATGCTGTCCAGACGCTCGCGGGTGACGTCCAGCCGGGCCAGATCGAGGTGGGTGTCTTCGGAAGTGTCGCCGTGTCCGGGAAAATGCTTGGCCGTCACCAGCACCGGGTGCTTCGGATCGGAATGCGCGCCGGCGATGAAGGCCTGTACGAAGCGGGCCACCTGGTTGGGATCCTCGCCGTAGGAGCGGGTGTTGACGATGGGGTTGTCCGGGTTGTTGTTGACGTCGGCGACGGGAGCGAAGATCCACTCCACGCCCAGCGCGCGCGATTCGCGGGCGGTCTCGGCGCCCTCGAAACGAACGTCGTCCAGATCCCCGGCCGCGCCAAAGGCCATGTTCTGCGGCCACGCGGTGGTGGAATTCACGCGCATGGACGCGCCGCGCTCGAAATCGGCGCCCACCAGCAGCGGCGTGCGGGCCAGCTTTTGCAGGCGATTGATGAGCGCGGCCATGGCGAACGGCTCGGCATTGTGGATGCTGCCGCTGACCGAGTGGCCGAGCACGATGACGCCGCCCACGCGCAGATCGTGGACGTAGTGGATGTAGCGCCGGAAGTCGCGGGACCGCGTATTCTGCAGTTCGCCATAGATAGGCGCCATCACCAGTTGCGCCGCCTTGTCGCGCAAGGGGAGCGCGTGCGCATACGCCCGGGCGGTGGCCGCGACGGTTGGTTTCGGCGCGCCGGGTTTCGCGGGTGGTTGCTGGGGGGTGGCGGCAAAAGCGATCGCGCAGAGCCCGATCAGCGCCGCGGCGCGCGGGAGAACCATCACCAACTACTATAGCCGCGCCTGCCGCGCCGAACGGGTTTGTAACACATCTCCTTTGTTACGCCGCCCGCGAAACCGCTACCCTGTACAGAGATGCCAAAGAAGCGCAAAGGCGGCGAGTCGCGCCGCGACACAGATCCGAAACCCGGTGGTCCCAACGGCGCGGCCGCCCTTGGTCTTGCGCGGGTTCCCGTTAGGACCGGGCCGGCTGCAAAGTCCGGCGCGGCCGTAACCACGGGGGCGCGCAAACCCGCCGGCAAACCCGCCAGCGCAACCAGGCCAACCCGCATCGACCTGCACGACCCGGCGCTGTACGTCAATCGCGAACTCAGCCTGCTGCTGTTTCAGCGGCGCGTGCTCGAAGAGGCCGAAGACCGCTCCAACCCGCTGCTGGAGCGCGTCAAGTTCGTGTCCATTGTCGGCTCCAATCTGGACGAGTTCTTCATGGTCCGGGTGGCCGGCCTGAACGCGCAACTGGACGCCGGCATCCTCGATGTCGGGCCCGACGGCATGAGCCCGCGCGCGCAACTGGTGGCCATCCGCCGCGAGATCAAGAAAACCCTCTCGGACATGCACAAATGCCTGGCGCAGATCCGGCCCGAGCTGGAGGAGCAGGGCATTCGCATGGTCGATTACGGCAGCCTCACCGCGGTGCAGCAAAAGGTGGCCGCAGATTACTTCGAGCAAACCGTTTTCCCGGTGCTGACGCCGCTGGCCTTCGACCCCGGCCGCCCGTTCCCGCACATCTCCAATCTCAGCCTGAACCTGGCCGTGGTGATTCGCGACCAGGAAGGCCAGGAGCACTTCGCGCGCATCAAGGTGCCCGATTCGCTGCCGCAACTGGTCCCGGTCAGCCAGTCGCCCAACCCCAGAAACCGGCACAAGCGCACTCCCCGGAAGATCGACATGGTGTGGCTGGAGCAGGTGATCGCGGCGCATCTCCAGAAGCTTTTTCCGGGCATGCAGGTGGTGGAGGCGCACGCGTTTCACATCACCCGCGACGCCGACATCGCCATCAAGGAGCTGGAGGCCGAGGACCTTCTGGAAACCATCGAGGAAGGCGTGCGCGCCCGCCGTTTCGGCAGCGTGGTCCGGCTGATGGTCTCCGAGGACATGCCGGCGCACATCCTCGACATCCTCATCCACAACCTGGAAGTGGATTCCAGCGAGGTGTACAAAACGGGGTCGCCCCTGTCGCTGAAGCGGCTCATGGATCTCTACAACATCGACCGTCCCGATTTGAAGGACGCCCCGTTTGCCCCCGCGGTTCCCCAGGCGCTGGCCCCGGGCGGCGACGAGGAGGACGTTTTCGCCGTGATCCGCCACCAGGACGTGCTGCTGCACCATCCCTTCGATTCGTTTCAACCGGTGATCGACCTGCTGAACAAGGCGGCGCACGACGGCCGCGTGCTGGCCATCAAGTCGTGCCTGTATCGCGTGGGCCGCAACTCGCCGGTGGTGGAAGCGCTGCTGGAGGCCGCCCGCGAGGACAAGCAGGTGGCCGTGCTGGTGGAACTGAAGGCGCGCTTCGACGAGGAGAGCAACATCGAATGGGCGCGGGCTCTGGAAAGCGAGGGCGTGCACGTCGTCTATGGGCTGGTGGGCCTGAAGATCCATTGCAAGGTCACCATGGTGGTGCGGCGGGAAGGCGACCGCATCGTGCGCTACGTGCACCTCTCCACGGGCAACTACAACGCCGTCACCGCACATCTCTACACGGACCTCGGCATGTTCACCGCCAACGAGCAGATTGCCGACGACGTGACCAACCTGTTCAACTACCTCACCGGCTACTCGGCCAAATCCGATTACCAGAAGCTGCTGGTGGCGCCGGTGAACCTGCGCTCGAGAATTCTCGCGCTCATCGAGAGGGAGATCGAGCACCAGAAGCAGGGGCGCAACGGCCACCTCATTTTCAAGATGAACGCGATTGTGGACCCGCCCATGATCCGCGCGCTCTACCGCGCCGCGCAGGCCGGCGTGCGCGTGCAGTTGCTGGTGCGTGGCATCTGCTGCCTGCGCCCGGGCATCTCCGGCGTCAGCGAAAACATCGAAGTGATCAGCATCGTCGGCCGTTTTCTCGAACACAGCCGCATTTACTACTTCGGCAATGGCGGCGACGAGCAGGTCTACGTGGGCAGCGCGGATCTCATGCCCCGCAATATCGACCATCGCGTGGAGGTGCTGTTTCCTATCGAGGAACCGAAGCTGATCCGCACCGTGAAGGCCGACGTGCTGGCGGTGTACTTCTCGGACACGGTGAAAACGCGGCGCATGATGCCCGACGGCACCTACACGCGCCGCAAAGCGGCCGATGGCAAGAAGGGTTTCAACAGCCAGGAACGGCTGATCCGGCTAAGCCGGTACGAGAACGAAGAATCGCGCCGGATTCGCTCCAAGCCGCACCCGTGATAAAGAAAGGAATAAATGGAGTAAAGGGAATAAGGGAAGTAAAGGAATGCGAACGCCCGCCAACGGACTCCTTTAAATCCCTTTACTTGAGGGTGTAAAACAGACTGTGTAAATGGCCATCGGCTTATGGACAATAGGAGAA
>CAYVPZ010000152.1:0-9060 GCA_964453955.1 uncultured Solibacteraceae bacterium
AGTGGGAACCGCTCAGCCCCTGCGTGCCGCGGCTATTCGATGTGGGGCAGGCCCGTGGCCTGCGGCGGGTTCTCAACCCGCCTCCCGTTGTGGAGCAGGCGTTTTCGCCTGCGTTCGGCCCTCGTTACGACTTCCACCACGGGCCGCCAAACTAATTCCCCACAACATCCACAATCCGCGAATCAACCCCACTAAGCTTCCGTCCGGCATCAGCCCAGTGAAGGCGTGTAGTCCTGAAGTTGCCCTTCTCATACGCGTAAGTCCGGCCATCGTCATCATACAGCGTGAAATCCGCGTCGGCCCCCGCATACACACGCACCTTCGCCAGTCCCTGCGCCTGACTGGTGCTCTCCACCGCCTCGCCGATGGGCACAATGGACCCCGCCCGCACAAAAAGCGGCAAAGTCTCGATGGGCGCGTCCACCCGAATCGTCTGCCCGCCGTGCACCCGCTCGTTCGTCCAGTAGTTGTACCAGTCCGCGCCCGCCGGCAAATACACCATCCTGCTCGTCGCTCCCTGTTCGGTCACCGGCGCAACGAGAAACGCCGGCCCGAACATGTACTCATCGCGCAAATCGGCCACATTCGCATCGTCCGGGAAATCCATGAACAGCGCCCGCATCGACGGCGCACCCGACTCATACGTGTGATATCCCAGCGAATAGATATATGGCATGAGCTGATACCGCAGCTTCAGATATTTCTCCAGAATTGGCTCGGCCGCCTTGCCGTAGGACCAGACCTCGTTATATAAGCGGCTGCCATGCGTCCGAAAAACAGGCAAAAAGGAAGCATATTCAAACCACCGCGTATAAAGTTCCGGATAATCGTCATAACCGCCCACGTTATCGCGCGCGTCGCTGGGGTCGAGCAGTGGGGGATGAGCGGGATGATGCTCTGGCGGCAGGTATTGCCACCCGCCGGTGTCATTGCTCCAGTAGGCGATGCCCGACGCCGTGAAGTCCAGCCCGGTGGGAATCTGCCGCTTCAGTGTATCCCACGTCGGATAAATATCCGAAGACCAGAAAATAGCCCCGTTGCGCTGCGCGCCCAGATAAGCGTCGCGCGACAAAATCAGCGCGCGGTGACTCACATCGCGCCGATAGCCCTCGTAAATGGCCGCCGTATGAAACAACGGGTAGACGTTGAAGTATCGCGTACCCGGCCCGATATGAAAGTAACTGCCGTTGGGCGGCAGGTCGGGTTCGGTCTCGTCGGCCCAGATGGAGTCGAATCCCTTGTCGATGATGTTGTCGCGGATTGTATCCCAGTACCAGCGTGCCGCCTCCGGATTCGTCGTGTCGATGTCGGACCCGGCGCGGTCGTACGGCAAACCGTTGGTGGGCCTGCCGTCCGCCAGGTGCTCGAACCAGCCCTTGCCCAGCAGCAAATCGTAATAGCGCGATCCAGGCGCGAAACGCGGCCACACGCTGATCATGGTCTGGAAACCCATCTCGTGGAGCTGGCGATTCATGGCCGCCGGATCGGGCCACGCCGCCGGGTCGAAATCCATTTGTCCCATCTTTGTGTAGTAGAACCAGTCGACGACGAGTACATCCGCGGGCAAATGCCGGTCCCGATAGCCTTTGGCCACGGCCAGCACTTCTTCTTGCGTGCGGTAGCGCTGCTTGCACTGGATGTATCCGTAAGCGGCTTTCGGCAGCATGGGCGTAACGCCGGTGAGCCGGCGATATCCGGCATAAATCTCATCGGTGTTCTTTCCGGCAATCACGAAAAACGAAACGCGGTTGCCCACCTCGGAGGTCCACTTCGTCTGCTCGTTGAAGCCCGGCTCTATGGTGGTCTTCGAGGGATTGTCCCAGATCATGCCGTAACCGCGGTTGGTCACCACGAAAGGCACGCAAACGCTCGGCGCGGCGGCGGCGGTGTAGTTGTGCCAGCAGTCCACCGTGTGCCCGCGATGGTCGAGAAAGCCCTCGTGATTCTGGCCCAGTCCGTAGTAATGTTCGTCGCCGGGCGACACGAAAGTGGCCCCCACCTGGTAGAACGGCGTGTCCGTCGCGCGCAGGTCGTTCAGCATCCCCGCGTCTGCGTCCTTATGATTGGGCACGGACATGGACCATCCCGTCATTTCCAACAGCGTCTTTCCCTCAGGCGTGCGAATCGTAATATGCGCGCGCGGCGCGGAGCCGTTGAAGAACCTGGCAATGTCGAGCATGGTGGCCATCGGCTTGCCTGGCCGGTCCGCCGCAACCGTCACCACCATGCGCGAGGACCGATAGACATCGCCGTCCTCCGTGCTTTCATGGACCCAGCCCTGATCCGAAGGCGTGGCGTCGAACCCATACCCGGGCCCGGCGACAGCCTGGTCCTTGTCGAGACTTAACGTCACGCGCACGATATTCGGCGCCCAGGGTTCGATGCTGATGGTGCTTTCGCCCGTGCCGGGAACGGTGGAGGCGAGCGCCGTCGCCGCCAGCATCGCCATGACGGAACACACCCGGAGACGCGGCGACAGCCGCGTTGCCTTCAGCCGGATGTCAATCCTCACCGCGCCACCTCCACCGCCGTCCCCGAATAAGAAACCGTCTTATCGGCATCCCCGGTCAGCGCCCCGCCAATCCCATGCCCCGGCCCGGCGAACACCACCCGAAATGTGCGCGCCTGCAGCATACCCGGAAAACTCCCCATGCGCGCGCCAATGGTAAGCGTGTGCCGCGCATCGTCCCAGTGCAGCGGAATGGTCGCGTAGACGCCGTGCTCGTAGTTGTAGTTATCGTTCTCGTCCTCGTACAGCGTGAAGTCGCCATCCGCGCCGGCAAACACGCGCAGCTCGATGGGATCGGCTGGCTTCTCCGCCGCCCACTCAATATCCGGCCCCAGCGGAAGAATCGACCCGCCGCGAACATACAGCGGGATGCGCTCCAGCGGCGCCGCCCCCTCAATGGACTTCCCGCCCGCCTGCGCTTCGCCCGTCCAGAAATCGTACCAGCGCGTCCCCGCCGGCAGATACAGCCGCCGAGAAGTTGCGCCCTCCTCGGTCACCGGATTCACCAAGATCGAAGGGCCGAACAGGAACTGATCGCCGACATTCAGAACTCGCGGGTCGGAGGCGAAGTCCATCACCAGCGGCCGCATCGGCGTGTAGCTCGCGCTGGTCACCATCCATGCCATCGAGTAGATGTAGGGCATCAGCCGGTAGCGCAGCTTGTCGAAGCTCACCAGCGCGGCCTGCGCTTCCGGCCCATAGGACCACAGCTCGTTCGTGTCCGGCGCGCGCGTGCCGTGAACGCGCAGGATCGGACAGAACGTGCCGAACTGGAACCAGCGCACGAACAGCTCGCGGTACGCAGGATCGTTGGGATGGCCCAGGATGAAGCCCCCGATGTCGGAGGTCCAGTACGGAATCCCCGACAGCTCGAAATTCAGCGCGGCCGGTATCTGCCGCTTGTACGTTTCGAAATCCGAGAGCACGTCGCCTGACCACGCGGTCACGCCGTTCCGCTGGCTGCCCGCGAACGCCGAGCGCGAGAGAATATACACGCGCTTCTCGTCCGATTCCGCGCGCTGTCCGTCGTGCACCACCGTGGTGGTCATCAGCGGGAACAGGTTCGCGTACCGCGCCCCGCTCATGCCCCCCACTTTGTCGTGCATAAGGAAGGTCTCCTCCACGCCCTCGCTCTCCGGTTCGGTGGTGTCCATCCACCAGGCATCCGCGCCGATCTTGAATAACGAGTCGTCCAGCAGCTTCCAGTAATACTTGCGCGCGTCCGGGTTGAAGGCGTCGTACAGAGCGGTGCCTTTCGGGTGGAACGACTTCACCTTCATCCGGTCGATGAAATACCCCAGCTTGTCCATCTCGTCGTAGGTGGCCGAGCCGGGATAGAAGTACGGCCATACCGACATCATCAGATGCACGTGATGGGCATGGAGGTCGTCCATCATGCCCTTCGGGTCCGGGTAGTTCTTGTTGAACCTGAACTCGCCCGTGTTGGTCCACCAGAACCAGTCCTGCACAATGTTGTCCAGCGGAATGTGCAGATCGCGGTACTTGTGCGCGACGCCGAGGATCTGCTCCTGGGACGTGTACTTGTTCTTGCACTGCCAGAAGCCGTAGGCCCACTTGCCGTACATGGGCGCTGCGCCGGTCAGCTCGCGGTAGTCGGCAATGATCCTGTCGAACTCGGGTCCGTAGAAAAAGTAGTAGTCGATAACATCCGCCACGGTCGAGCCAACGTACAAATAGTGTATGAAGCGGTTGTTGAAATGACTGATGCCCGGGTTGTTCCAGAAGACCCCGTAGCCCTTGCTCGACAGCCACATGGGCACGGCGATGTTGGCGTTTTCCTGGGAGAGCTCCACGGACTCGCCGCGGAAGTTCCAGACGCCCGCCTGGTGCTGGCCCAGACCGTAGAAAGCCTCCTCCGATCCGTAGATCTTGAAGACGTCCTCCGCGTGCCAGGTGTCTTCGTCGTTCACCCGTGCCGGGATCATCTGCCGCGGGCCATCGGCCAGCAGTTCGTGGCCGGCCTTGTCCTTGAAAATGATGGTGCCGTCTTCCCGGATAACCGTCGCGCTCATCTTCGCGGTGGTCAGGGTCACCGCTTTGCCACTATCCTGCGTGGTCCACTCAGCCGCGGGCCAGGCGGTCTTCGTGACCACGTAATCGGTCAGGCTGGGAAACGTCGAAGTGGGCGAATACCGCACGCGAACGATGGAATCCGTGCAAACCTGCAGGCGCAGGAGGCCCGTCTGCATCGTCAAGACCAGACCGTCGTCCTGGCGTTGTACCGCGGTCACCGGATTCAGCGGGACCCATTGGGCATGGATGCTCGCGGCCATTGCCGCGGCGAGGAGAACCAGATGAGTAGGGCGCATTGGGAAGGGTGCCTCGTCCAGAGTACGGTGACCTACCCTCCGCGCAGAAGTTAAATCTGCGTATTATCTCCATGTTATCTGCATGAAAACGCGGCTCCAGACGGGCACTCACCAGGCGGCTGCGGGGCCCCATTGCTTCTATACACCCGGAGTTTGTGGTATTCTTGACCCCGGATACAATAGTCTTGCGATTCGCAGCTTGAGGGCCGAGGGGTCGTCCTTTGAGTATGCGTTTCTGGGTTCCGCACCATGTCTTTAAGAGTGGAAACCGAGACCGCGTCGGTCGCGTGTGAGCAGGAGCTGGTTCAGCAGGCGGATCGAATTGTCCGCAGCGGACCGTTCCGCGGATCCGAGATTCTTCGGCATCTTCTGAGCTACCTGGCCAAACGCGCCGCCGAAGGCGCCACCGAGCCGGTCCGCGTCAGGGAGATTGCCAGGGGTGTATTTGGGCGATCCGATGACTTCGACTCGCAAACCGATTCCATCGTGCGCGTGCACACCGGCCGCCTGCGCTCGAAACTGGCCGAATACTACCTGACCGAAGGCGCCGAAGACCCCATCGTCATCTCGATTCCAAGGGGCAGTTACGCGCTTTCGTGGCGCTCCCGCCAGTCTGCCGTGACACCGGCTGTTGAGGCATTGCCGTCGCCGCCGGTCTCGAATGGGCACGTAGTGCCGAGAATTCGGCACAGGGCGTATTTTTACCCGGCTATTATTGGCGCGGTACTGCTCCTCGTGATAATGACGGCAGTGGCTAGCTGGCTGGCCGGCTGGACGCTGCGGCGCGATAGCGATGGGCCGGCCGTCCCCCCTGCGCTGCGCACATTCTGGCGTCCTTTTATTGGTGGCGCAGACGTGCCGCTGGTAGTGTACTCGAACCTCCGTCTGGTCGGGTCGCTGGACAGTGGCCTGCGGGAGTTCGACCCCGCCCTCGATGCCCAGCAACCCGTTCTGGATACCTACACGACCATCGGCGAGGTCAACGGGGTATTTGAAATCAGCAGGTTACTGACCATGCTGCACCAGCCCGTGCGGGCCAAGCATGGCGCGCTGCTCACCTGGGACGAGGCCCGGGACAGCAACCTGATCTTTGTCGGGGGCCCTCTGGCGCAGACCCCGCTGCGCGAAATCCCCATATTGACGGAGTTCGAGTTCCGCAACCGGCGAGCGGGCATACCAGGCCCGTCGGGCGCAATCCTGAACCTGCACCCCCGAAAAGGCGAATCATCTATATACTTCGGGCCGCCGGCGCGTCCTTTTGAGTTCGACTACGCCGTGGTGGCGCTCAGGCCATCGGTGAATCCGAGCCACCGGACGCTGGCGCTGGCCGGAATCACCGAATACGGGACACAAGCCGCAGCCGAGTTCGTCACCCGGGAAGACAGCGTAAGAATTCTTCTCGCCAGACTGAACGTCAAGCCTGGCGGCAGCCTCCCCATGTTCGAGGCGCTCCTGCGTACCACCATCCGGGGCGGGGTGCCGATAGAGTCGGAGCTTGTTGCCATCCACCAGCGGTAGCGCTTAGGTTACAGGCTGCCATCCCTGCATGTTACCGATCTGATACGCAGAAACCGCTTGTCCAGCAAGCTGTAGAGACCCGTACGCACCCTGGTTAGGCAACAAGTTACTTCAGATAATACGCGATTTCACGCTTGATTTCACTTCCATGAAAGCCCCCAAGGGGATAGTATAAACACACTAAGGGGCAGAAGCAGCTATAGACGTATCAGGTCGCAGCATGTCTTTGAGTTGCGACTTGTGCGATTCAGCAGCTCCGATGGGACGGCAAGCCGATTCCCGTGGGAACCGAATCGTTCAGTAAGCCCCTCGGTTAGACGACTATGCTTTTCCATCAAGCGCCATGTACGGCAGACCGGGCAAACGCCAGGTTTGTCGCGCCCGGCGGAAGCAACTGCATCCCGCAGAAGCAACTGCATCGAAAGGGGTCAATCATGCAAAATTCAGTGTTCCCGAACGCCACGTCGGTTTCGGGAAGACTCCGGTACTTCACGTTTTTAGCAGGTCTGTGTTTAGCAGTCCTGATACTTTGTCAACTGCCCGTAAATGCCCAGAACGCAACGGGTTCCATAAACGGCACGGTCACCGACAGCTCCAACGCGGTGGTTCCTGACGCCAAAGTCGTCCTGAAGGACGAACAAGAGCAGACCACTCGTGACACGGTGGCCAACGGCAGCGGGTTTTTCACCTTCCAGGCTGTCCGGCCGTCCAACTACACGCTGACTGTGTCGGCTCCGGGCTTTACCACCTGGGAAGAACGGAACATCCCGTTCACGCAGGCCAACAACGTGACCATTCCGAACATCGTCCTGCAAGTGGGCGGCACGAAGTCGGAAGTGGCGGTTGTGGCGGCCAACGACGTGATTGTGCCGA
This sequence comes from uncultured Solibacteraceae bacterium, assembly GCA_964453955.1. Lineage (GTDB taxonomy): Bacteria > Acidobacteriota > Terriglobia > Bryobacterales > Bryobacteraceae > CAWACP01. The sequence continues at coordinate 7,231 of CAYVPZ010000152.1, forward strand.
CCGACACCGGCCAGGCCAGCACCACGCTGAACACGCAAATGATCACGCAGTTGTCGATCGCCGGACGCGACGCCGCCGAACTGCTCAAGATCATGCCGGGCATGGGCTCGACCAACGGTCTCAACAACACGTCTCCCTTTGATCAAACCCGCGGCACCGCCAGCAACACCGGCCCCATCGGCGCGTACAGCGCAAACGGGGGCCAGCCCGAAGGTTCCATGACCATGACCTCGGACGGCGCCAACCTGCTGGATCCGGGCAACCAGGGAACCCAGACGGCCAACATCAACGTCGACCAGACGGCGGAAGTCACGCTGCTCACCTCCGCCTACGGCGCTGAGTTCGCCAAGGGCCCGATAACCTTCCAGGCGATCGGCAAGAGCGGCGGCGCGCAGTTCCATGGGTCGGCGTATCTCTACGCCCGCAATGGAATCTTCAATGCAATCGACTCCTACAACAAGGCCCAGGGATCGACGGCGCCGAACGACGCCTTCTACTACCCCGGCGGCGACTTCGGCGGCCCGGTCATCCTGCCCGGACTGAAGTTCAACAAGCACCACGACAAGCTGTTCTTCTACACGGCCTACGAGAACATGCGCCAGACGGCGGCGGGCCAGATCAACAATCGCTTCCTGCCAACCACCGACATGCTGAACGGCAACTTCAGCCCGTCCTACATCGCTTCGCTCGGTCCGGGTTTCAAATCCACATACGGCAACGATGCGACCTTGCCGTGCGCGGGCAATTGCACTGCCGCGAGCGGCGGTCCGGGCACACCGGGCCTGATGCCGGGCGGAATCGTTCCGGCTACGATGCTCGATCCGAATTCAAAGATCTACGCGAACACGTATCCGGCGACCAATGTGAATCCGGCCACAAGCCCGGTCGGCGCCAACTTCGAATTCGCCACGAACGGGTGTTGCAGCGGCCTGACGACGAATCGTTGGGAGTATCGCTTGCGCGGCGACTACAACATCAGCGACAACACCAAGTTGTTCTTCTCCTGGAACACCCAACACGAGGCTGACAACACGGTCACCGGCGTCTGGTGGGACACAGGCGGCACGCTGCCGTACCCTTCGGGACAGTCTGCGACCCAGAAGTCGGATGTTTATAGCGCAAACCTGACACACGTCTTCAGCCCTTCGCTGACCAACGAGTTTGTGTTCGCCGAATCGACGTTCATCAACCCGATCCTACTGTCCAATCCGGCCGCCGTGAACCCGTCGAAGCTGGGCTTCCAGTTGACCGGTTTCTTCACCGACAAATACACGCCGCAACTCCCGAGCGTCTATTCGTGGGACGCCAGCGTGCCTGGCTATTTCACCTATCCCTACGGCCAGCCCTGGCCGGCGGGTGGGCAGAATTCGTTCGGCAAGCTCTCGCAGACCCCGAACATCAGCGACAACCTGACCTGGGTCAAAGGCCAGCACACGTTGAAGGCCGGGTTCTATTGGGACTTCGCGCGCAACAATCAGACCGGCGGCAGCCCGCAATTTGCCGACATGGGTTCTGCCCTGTTCACGAATTACGGCGCGAACTCGACCGGCAACAACATGGCAGACTTCGTCACGGCTCGCATGACGAGCTTCGCTCAAGCCAACGGCGACGCCGTGGCCGACTTCAAGTACTACCAGTATTCGTTCTACGCGAGCGACCAGTGGAAGGTCAGCCGCCGCTTGACGCTAACGCTTGGCGCGCGCATCGAGCACATGGGCAACTGGGTCCCGGCGAGCGGCCCGGGTCTTGCGGTTTGGGATCCATACACCTACGCGGCCGGCGTCGCATCTGGCGGTGGATGGCCTGGTCTCGAGTGGCACGGCATCGATT
>CAYVPZ010000153.1:0-9054 GCA_964453955.1 uncultured Solibacteraceae bacterium
AATAATTCCAGCGCATGGCCCGCCGAGCTGCCGAGGGTCTGGCCGGCCATCGAATCCCTGCACGCGAACACGGTGGAGATGCCCGTCTACTGGGAGCAGTTGGAACCGCAACCGGGCCAGTTCGATTACACCGTGCTGGACACGCTGCTGGCCCAGGCGCGCGAGCACCACGTGCATTTGGTTCTGCTCTGGTTCGGCACGTGGAAGAACGGCAGCTCGCACTACCGGCCGGCGTGGATGAAGAGCCAGCCGGAGCGTTATCCGCTCATGCTGGACGCGAAGGGGCGGCCGGTGGATTCTCCCTCGCCCTTCGCCGAGGCCACGCTCCAGGCGGACGTCCACGCTTTCACCGCGCTCATGAGCCACCTGAAGGAGGCCGACGCGCAACACACCGTGCTGATGGTCCAGGTGGAGAACGAAGCGGGCACGTGGGGGTGCGTGCGCGATTACTCGCCGGCCGCGCAGAAGGCCTTCGAAGGTCCCGTGCCGGCCGCGCTGCTGGCCGCGCTGCACAAGCCGGGTGGTTCCTGGCAGCAGGTGTTCGGCGACGATGCCGAGGAGTTCTTCCATGCCTGGTCCGTGGCCCACTACGTCGAGCAGGTGGCCGCGGCCGGGAGGGCGGTGTATCCTCTGCCGCTCTACGCCAATGCCGCCTTGCGCGACCCGTTCGACCCCGGCCGTCCCCCGCGCTATGAAAGCGGCGGGCCGACCGACAACGTGATCGCCATCTGGAAAGCGGCGGCGCCGTCGCTCGATCTGGTGGCGCCGGACATATATATGAGCGAGAGCGCGAAAGTCCTGAAGGTTCTGGACCTGTATCAACGGCCGGACAACGCCCTGATGGTGCCGGAGATCGGCAACAGCGCCGTCTATGCACATTACTTCTTCGCCGCGCTCGGCCACCAGACCATCGGCTTCTCGCCATTCGGCATGGACTACACCGGGTACGTCAACGCCCCGCTGGGCGCCACGCGAATTAACGATGAGGCGATCGCGCCTTTTGCGTTGAACTATAGTCTGGCCGGCCCCATCGAGCGCGAGATCGCGCGGCTCAACTTCGCGGGCAGGCTGCAGGCCGTTTCGGAAGAAAAAGGGAAGCCCGAGCAGAAGCTGGAATTCGGCCCGTGGCAGGCGGTGGTGAAGTATGGCCTCCCGCAGTTCGGCCCCGGCGATCATCCGCGGGGCAATCCCGAGCCCATCGGCGGAGCGCTGGTGGCACAACTCGGCGACAACGAGTTTCTGGTGGCCGGCATGCATTGCCGCGTCGATTTCCAGCCGGGCGGCGCGGCCTCCGGCAAACAGCGCCAGTTCCTGCGTGTCGAGGAAGGAACGTACGAGGAAGGCGTCTTCCAACCCATCCGCATCTGGAACGGCGACCAGACCGACTGGGGCCTGAACTTCACCTCCGCGCCGCAGGCGCTGCGGGTGTCGCTCGGCACTTACTAATTCCCCACCGAAGGGTTACTGTTAGGGATTGACAGCGCAGAACATTTCTCCTAGAATGTGTTCTATTACTACCGGACCGACAGCCTTCTCCGTCGGTTCTGTGGCGCGGTTTCGACCGCGCTGCCCTGAGAGCTGGGACATCACTCAGAGGCCTTCGCGGTTTGCCCGGTGTTGCGGCTCTCGCGAGGACGTTTGTGTAAGATTGCCAACAGGATGTCCACCACCGTGACATCAGGTGAGAATGGTGATTTTCTCTTTACTAGGGACGGTACCTACCGTACAATCGTACTGCTTGGGAGGATAAATCTGCCCGCAGATATGCGGACGGATGGGTGATCTCGCCAGGTATGGTAGGCTGCCTTACAGTTGCAGCCCGAGTTAGCCTGCGGCCAGCAGGAGGTTTTTGGGGTAACATCCGGAGCACGCGAGAATCTATGGACTCAAGGGCGGTTATCCGATGGAGTGTTCGATGACAAGCGTAATGGCTATCAATCACAGGACGTTCTCAATCGTAAGGTCAGTTACGATTGTGCTGGCGGCAGCGGCAACTCTCCTCCTCCCGCTTGCCCAGGCGACGCCAGTGGTATCCGGTGTCGCTCAGTTAGATGGTACGGCGACCGTAACTAATTCGACCATTCAGTTCTTCGACAATACCGGGACCGCCAACACCCTCAGCGGTGAAGCAACGGGCAACACGTTGAGTTACGCCACGTTGAACGGTATCGCCGATCCTGCTGCCGAGATCCAGGAGCTGACAGGCGGACCGTTCAGTGGCAGTCTTCCGCCGCCGGGGTTTGTCGACTACACGACGTTTAATGTCACCAATGCCCCATCGCCGTATTCCGAAATCGATTTCGACCTCGAGACCGTCAATCCGGGCGTGGGCACCCCTGGAGCCTGCTTCAGCGACAACATCGGTAACGAGTGTACGCCACTGATCAATACGTCGGTGGCCGGCGACCCATGGGTTACCAGCTGCCCGAGCGGCGATGTTTGCGTTTTATCGCCTTTCACTCTTGTCCAGGTGAGCAGTAACACGGTGGACTTCCTGTTAAGCTTCAGCGGGCTGGCCTACTATGCGCCGCCTCCCGGAGCGGGCCCTTTCAGTTCGTATACGGACGCGAACTTCGATACGCAGGGCGTACTGGGTAACGTACCCGGCATTGTAGAGGCCGACAACGCGCTCCATAGCGGCAGCTTTTCGGTAAGCGCCTCGGTGGCCGGCTCGTTTGGCAGCACGCCGATTCCGGAACCCACTTCGGTGTTGCTCGCGTTCAGCGGGCTACTGCTAGTGGCGGGAGTGTATCGCCGAAGTAAGAAGTACCGGAACTGAGACCAAGGCCTCTTCCGCGGAATAATCCAGCAGGACCGCAAGCCACTGGTAGTGGACTAGGCGTTCTCGCCTGCGTGCGGCTCTCTCTTCACCACTTCAGCCACGGGTGGCTGGCGGGGGGCGAAATGCCGAACGTACGTGAAGCACGGGGCTGAGATTTCAGCCCCGTCTCCTCATGTGCTCCGTCCGCCGCTCCCTCCAAATGTACTACTTCGGGACTCGCAAGGGGCCAGGGGTTGCCCCGAATTCCTCTTATCTTCCTAATCTCGACGCACCAGGTTTCCGTCCGGCGTGCCGCAGCCGAGGCGATCTCCAATCATTGCAACGCGGCCGACGAACGGATCGCGGATCGTGGGCACGGTAGTGGCTCAGGCGCCAGTTCCCACCAGGTTTTTTTAGTGGTCGAAATCAAGGATTTTTCTCAGAGACAACTCAGTTACCGGTGGTACTCTCTTATTAAGCATTACTAAGTTGTACCAAGACTACGAGCCTATGAAACTCGCGCCTGATACCCTTGCATCATCCCTGCGGCCTGGGCACAAGATCCTCCTTCTGGCCCCGAGTCTGGCCGATGTCCCCCCTTCCTTCTGCAATGTCACAAGTGCTCCGGAACGCCACTCGCGGCTTCTTGCCGACGCACAGCGCTTCCGCGGCAGAATCTACCTGGAGGACGGGGCCGTTAGCCCGGGCGAGCTTACGCCAGACGGACGCCATCATCAGGCGTCCGATCTGCGGGGTTGGCACGTTCTGGCCGTCGGCGACGCCACCTCCGTGCATGGATGCGCCCGCTGCATTTGCCAAACAACCAGGGTGCCGTTCTCCGAACTGGCCGTCGGAAAGTCCGCTCTCGCCCTGTCCGACAAGTGGGGCAACAAAGTGCGGCGCGCCACGGAGGACACGCTGGATGAGGTGATCCATGGCGGCCATGCTTTCGGGGAACTCGGCGGTTGGGCGATCGCTCCCAAACTGCGCTGTACCACCGAGATGTTGCGCATCGCGTTTTCCACGTGGGCACTGGTGCGGCTTCTGGGAATCCGCGTCCTGTTCAGCACGGCGACGCGCCGCCACTGTTCCGCATCGATTCTTCGAAAGCTCGGCGGCCGGTCCGTCGTCGTCGATGGAACCGAGATCCCCCACTACTACGAACCGCGATACGGATGCGATATGGAACTCCTGCGGTTCGACCAGCTCGACAATCCACCTGCGCCGCTCAAGCCGCGGATGCACGAACTCCAAAGCTGGCTGGCTACGGTGCCGGTCCTTTGCGGAGCGCTGCAACGGAGAGAGAACCAGGGCGCCTTTGCCGAATTCCCAATGGAGCGTGACCTCGATCTGATCGCCCATGCCTGAACCCGCGCAACTCACCGAGGTTCTGCAAGGGCCATCCGAAGAGGTTCTGCAAGGGCCGTCTGAAATCGATGCCGCGACGGCGGAGTGGGCCTCCGCCATTGGCGCGGTCAACGTGAACACCAATTCCGCCGAACTTGCCAGCGCCGCCACGGCGACATTTGCGGAAACGCGGCTGATCCCCGCGATTCTGCGTCCCGGCTCGCGCGAGGACATTCAGGCTTGCCTGCGCATTGCCAACCGGCACGGGGTTCCCGTCTACCCCATCAGCGGCGGCCGGAACTGGGGCTATGGATCGCGTCTTCCCGCGGTGAGCGGCTGCGCCTTAATGGACCTGCGGCGCATGGACCGGATTCTCAATTTCAGCGAGGAGCTGGGATACGTGACCGTCGAACCCGGCGTCACCCAGCGGCAGCTTTTCGATTTTCTCCGCGAGCGCCGCTCCCGGCTATGGATGGATGCCACCGGCGCGAGCCCGGAGTGCAGCATCCTCGGCAACGCGGTAGAGCGAGGCTTCGGGCACACGCCGTACAGCGATCATTTCGGGCACGCCTGCGGGATGGAGGTGGTGCTCGCCGACGGACAGGTGGTGGAAACCGGATTCGGACGCTTTCCAGGCGCGCGCGCCACCCCGCTGTATCGCTACGGTGTGGGGCCCTCCATCGATGGGCTGTTCTCGCAGTCGAATCTGGGCGTGGTCACGCGCATGAGCGTCTGGCTGATGCCCGCTCCGGAAAAGGTCGAAGCATTTTTCTTTCGCTGCGACGACGAGGGCGATCTGCCTGCGCTCATTGAAGCGCTGCGCCCGCTACGCCTCGGAGGAGTGCTGCGCAGTGCCGTTCATATCGGCAACGACTATAAGGTTCTGGCGGGAATCCAGCAGTACCCGTGGGAAGAGGCCGGCGGGCGCACTCCGCTGCCGCCCGAGGTTGTTCGCGGCATGCGCCGTAAGCTCAATTTTGGCGCCTGGAGTGGCTCGGGAGCGCTCTATGGAAGCGCCCGGCAGATCGCCGAAGCCAGGCGCATGGTGCGCGCGGCCCTGCGCGGACGCGCCAGCAGGCTGCAGTTCCTGGACGAGCGAAAGCTGCGCCTGGCTGAGCGATTCGCGAAGCCGTATAAGATGCTGACCGGATGGGACCTCAGCCGCACCCTTGAGCTGGTGAAGCCGGTGTTCGGCCTGATGCAGGGCGTGCCCACCGGCCAGCCGCTGAAGAGCTGCTACTGGCGCAAGCGCGGCCCGGTTCCCACGGAGATGAACCCGGACCGCGACCGCTGCGGCCTGATGTGGATTGCGCCGATTCTGCCGCTTCGTGGCGAAGATGCCGTGCGCGTAGCGGAGATCGCCACCCGCGTGGTTCTCGACTGCGGCTTCGAGCCCGCCATTTCGCTTACGCTCCTCACCGAGCGCACCATCGACAGCGTCATCTCGATCACCTGGGACCGCGACGTTCCGGGAGAGGACGAACGCGCGCGCCAGTGTCATGACGAGTTGTTGCGGCGGCTCACCGGCAGCGGGTACTATCCGTACCGGCTTGGCGTACAGTCCATGGGTCTCATGCGGCATCCGAACTCTTACAACCGTCTCCTGGAGCGCCTTCGGGAGGCGATCGATCCTCGCCACATTCTGGCCCCCGGCCGCTACGAAGGATAGGACTTCGGCTACTCTTCACGCACCTGCTGGCTGAGGTAGCGCTCGTAACCCATCTCGTTCATCTGATGAACCTGGGCCTCCAGCCAGTCGACGTGTTCCTCTTCGTTCTTCAGCAGCCGCTCGAACAATTCGCGCGAGGCGTTGTCGCCCTCCTGGCGCGCCACTTCGATGGCCTTGTTATACATCGCGACGGCGTTCAGCTCGAGGCTCAGATCGCTCTCAATCTGCGCGCGCACGTTGGCGCCCACGTTGATGGTGAGCGTTTCGGTCATGCTAGGCGTGCCGTCCAGGAACAGGATGCGCTCGATGAGCGACTCGGCGTGCCTCATCTCGTCGATGGACTGCTTCTTGATGAATTTCGAGAGTTTCTCGTACTTCCAGTTCTCACACATCTCGGCGTGCAGAAAGTACTGGTTGATGGCGGTCAGCTCCTCGCGGAGAGCCTCCTGCAGGTGCGCGATTACTTTGGGGTTGCCCTTCATGGTGGTAACGCCATTGTAAAGCAGAAAGCGGCCCCGGTAGTGGCTCACTTTGCCCAGCACAGGCTGAAGCAGCGAAAGGTGACTCCCTTGCCGGGAATCGTCAACACGGGTAGGATGAAGAAAGGTAGATAAGTATAAAGAAAGGTAGATCAGCCGTGAGCCTGAATGTCAAAGATCCGGAAGCTCACCGCCTTGCGCAGGCCATCGCCCAGGCTACTGGCGAGACCATGACCCGCGTAGTCACAGAAGCTCTGCGGGAGCGCTATGAGCGTCTCCAGAGGCGCGATCCCGAATCGCTCGCCGCCGATCTCCGGGCTATCGCGGATCGCGCCGCCGCCCACATCCAGCGTCCTTATCTCGATCATGCCGAGTTCCTTTACGACGAACACGGCCTCCCCAAATGATCCTCGACTCGTCGCCGCTCGTCGCCATTCTCGCCAAAGAGCCGGATTCCGAACTCTTCATTCAAGCAATCAGCCGAGCCCCGCGCTGCCGCATATCCGCGGGGAACTTTGTCGAACTCTCCATCGTTATCGAAGGTCAATTCGGCGTGGAAGCCGCCCGGCAGTGTGATGCGCTCTTTCGCCGCGCCGGCATTGTCATCGAACCCGTGGCTGTCGAGCAGGCACATCTCGCGCGCCAGGCCTTCCACGACTTCGGCAAGGGCCGCCACGCAGCAGGACTTAACTTCGGCGACTGCTTCGCGTATGCGCTCGCCAAGGTCACCGGCGAGCCTCTCCTTTTCAAGGGGAATGACTTCCGGAAGACTGATATTGTCTCCGCCCTTTGAAAACCACCTCTACCGCGGATTCGCCGCTTGCGCGGCCGTGTCCACCGTGGTCCGCCGGAAACCGGAGCTCTCCATGGAAACGTTGATCTGGCGATTCAGAAAGAACAGGACGTGCAACTCGAATTCCGATCCGTAGCTCGACGGCAACCAGATGCCCTCGTCCACTCTCTGAAACGTCACGTTGTAGCCGATGCCCGGCAGGTCGGTGCCCAGCAGCGTGCGCACCGCGAACGGGATGCGCCGCGACAGCTTCGTGAACACGTTGATGGGCTGGAAGTCCTGCTGGTCGATGAGCGCCTCGCCGGCCCAGTCGATGTCCTTCTTGTCCGCGGGGCGGAAGCCGATCCGCCAGGCCTTGCGGCCATGCACTTCCTGCTCGCCGAGGAGCTCGAACCGGTACTTCTTCTGTTCTTTCGCGGTAAGCGGGAAATCGTCGATCATGTCGTCGCGGAACCCCGAGATCAGCCCCTCATCCAGGCTGTGCGGCTCGGGAGCGGCCGGGCCGGTGAAATCGACGTAGCGGCCGTTCTTCCGGTAGCGCCCGGAGATCTTCGTCAGCTTTCTGCCGGGGCCCTTCGGGTCGGGGTCCGGGAACACTTCATATTCGGCGGTCTCTTCGCGGGCGAGCTTGCCGTTGGTGTACCGCGCCTGGATATGAACCCGCTGCTCGTAGGTGAACTGCTTGCGCTGTTCCGATGCGCGGTCCTGATTCGCCGCCACGCGCGCCATGATCGCGGGCAGCGCCGGGCCAGGGTCGGCGGCCAGCAGCGTCAGGAGCAGAATGGGAATTGGCATACGCTCGTTGAGGAATACGAACGCGGCCTGCCTCCGGGTGCAGAAATGTGGCGTTAGTGCATCGACGCGCGGGGTCCACCCCTGCGCGGCTTCTTCAGCAGAAACAGCATCGGCAGCATGACCACGAACACCATCATGAGCAGGCGGAACACATCCACGAAGGTCAGCATGGCCGTTTGCTGCTGCACCACGCCATACACGGCAGCCAGCGCCCGGCGGTTGGCCAGATCCGGACTGTTGCCCTGCCCGATAAACATCGCGCGCAGGCCCGCGAACATCGCGTTGAACCGCGGATTGAAGACGGTGACGTGCCCGATGACGTAGTTCTGGTGCTCCTGCTGGTAGCGCGCCGTCAGCGCGGTGGTGGCGGCGATGCCCATGCTTCCGCCGATGTTGCGCATCAGATTGAACAGGCTGGTGGCGTTGCCCATGTTCTCGCGCTTCACCGGCGCCATGGTCACGGTGGTCAGCGGCACGAAAATCAAACCCAGCGAGATGCCCTGCAGGAACTGCGGCCAGAACAGATCCCAGTAACCCACGTCGAGGTTCAGCCGCGAGAGCAGGTACATGGTGAAGCCGCACAGGGTGAGTCCGCCGGCCAGCAGTTTTCGATTGTCGAAGCGCGACGAGATGGCCCCCACCACCGGCATGGCCAGCATCGACCCCAGGCCGCGCGGCGCCAGCGCGTAGCCCGCCTGAATGGACGGATACCCCAGCAGCGTCTGCACCCAGATGGGCAGAATCACCAGGCTCCCATATAGGCCGAAGCCCAGCAGCGTCATCAGAAACACGCCCACGGCATAGGTGCGCGTTTTGAAGACGCTCAGATTCACCACCGGCGCCGCGGCCGCGATCTCTCGCCAGATGAACGCCACCAGAAACACTCCGCTGACCAGCAGCAGCGAGACGATGAACGTCGACGACAGCCAGTCGTCCTCCTGGCCCTTGTCCAGCACCACCTGCAGCGCGCCCACCCACACGGCCAGCATGCCGATGCCCAGTAGTCGATGCGGTTCGTCGAGCGCTTGATGTAGGACGGGTCGAAGATGAACCGTTGCGTCATCAGGATGGACGCGATGCCCACGGGCAGGTTGATGTAGAACACCCAGCGCCAGCTCAGCGTGTCGGTCAGGTACCCGCCCAGCACCGGGCCCAGCACGGGCGCGGCCACGATTCGCAGCCCCCAGAACCCCATCGCCTTGCCACGGCC
>CAYVPZ010000154.1:0-9041 GCA_964453955.1 uncultured Solibacteraceae bacterium
CGGGCGTCGCTGTGCCACTTCTCCATCTCGGCGGCGGTGTAGCCATCGCCCAGCAGCAGCAGGTCCACTTTGTCGCTCGGCGGGCCGTTCTCGATCACTGCCCAGACGCGCGCGCTGGCCGGGGGCGCGCTGCGATCCACCGCCTGGCTGGCCGGGTCCAGCACTACCGACCACACCTCGCGGAACGCGTTTTGCGGGTCGCGCTTCTTCAGCACCAGTTGCACCGGCGCGTCGGGGGCCGGGAAGCGCACGGATTCCTGGAAGGTGCGATGCACTTCCTTCGCCTCATCGGTGGTCTCCCACTCACCGTAGATGCTGGCGAAGCCGCGCGAGTACAGGATGCGGTTGGTTTTGCGGTCGAGCACCTCGAACAGGTACTTGCCGAGGTTGGTGTCGTCCACCAGCCGGTCGAGCCTTCCGGGCCACTCGCCTTCGAGCCTGACGGCATCGAGCGAGAAGCGCTCCTCGGTGGCATTGCCGGTGTGATAGTAGTCCACGCGCATGGTGCGGGGCGCGGGCGCGGTGGCGGATGCGAACAGCGTGGCCATAAGCAGGATGAAAGGGAGCAATGTGTTTCTCCGGGACCATGGTATCCGGAAATCGCGCGCGCCGGCGCGGGGCCTGTATAATGCCTGCGACGGCGCTCATCCGACTCCACTTCCATGACCAACACCATCGAGCAGTATCGCGAAGCGAAGACCAGCTATTTGAAACTGAAGAACCAGGCGAAGAAGGAACTCATCGCTAGGTTCAACGAACTTGCCGGCGAGTTGCTGCAGGTTCAGAAGGAGCTTCTGGAGGATTTTGGCGAGAAAGTCGCCATGCCGGCAAAGGCAAAGAAGCCGCGCGTGGCGAAGAAAGCGGCGGAGGAACCGGTCCCCGCGCCGTCCAGCGCTGGTAAGGAGAAGGAGACCGCCGTCCTCGAGAAGCGGCTGGAAAAGGCAAAGCAGAAGCTGGCCGAGGCGAAAGCAGCCGGCAAGCCCACCCGTCCTCTGGAAGACAAGGTGTACGAGGTCGAGGACGAACTGCGGCTGCTGGCGGCGAAGTAGCCGCCGGTCCGGTACGGGCGCGGTTTAAGATGGCTGCGCCGGATCACTCGCTCTGGTCCTTCGCCGGGAACGCCAGGCTGAAACCCTCGTCCTTCCAGCCTTCCACTCCTCCAATCATCTTTTTGACCTTCCTTCCCAGACGCGCCAGCCGTGCCGCGCCCCGGTCGGCGCCGTTGCAGTGGGGTCCATTGCAGTACACAACCAGCAGCTTGTCCGCGGGGAACGCCGCGAGGCTGCGCTCGGTGATGCGGCCATGCGGGAGATTGAGGGCGCCGGGTACGTGCCCCGCCCGAAAAGCGTCCGGGCCGCGCACGTCCACAACGACAAAATCGGCGTGACCGTCAGCGAGTGCGGCATGAACGTCCCAGCAATCCGTTTCGAAGGACAGCAGGCGTTCGAAGTGCGTTTGAGCCTCCCGAGGGTCGGCGGCCGGAATCGCGGTTACGGCGGATGTATTTGGCAGGACGGGCATGGGTTCAACATAGCCGGTGTGCTGGACCCAGTAAAGATCCAGATTCATCATGATAAATGGAACCAGAGACATTCCATGCCAAGGCAACCCTCCACCCTGATCGTGCTGGACAGAACGAAGCGGGCCTCCCTGCAAACGCAGCTCGCCGCCAATCTGAAGGAGCTTGTACAGTCGAGGGCGCTGGGGCCTGGAGAAGCCGTCCCTTCCAGCCGCGAGCTGGCCCGCGATCTTCAGATCGCCCGCAATACGGTGCTCCAGGCCTATGATCGGCTGATCGGCGAGGGGTACCTGGAAGCTTCGCCGCGGCGTGGCGTGTTTGTCAGCGAATCGCTGGCGGCGAACCTGCGCAGGGATGCGCCGGCCGCGCCCGTCGAACTGCCCGGCTCCCTGCTCCAAACCGATCCCGGAGGAATCGGAGCGCCGCGGCCCTTCCGCCCCTGCCAGCCGGACGTTCGTTTGTTTCCGCTGGCATTGTGGAATCGTATGCGAACCAGGGCGCTCAAGAGCAGTGGCGTGAATCTTCTCCATTACCAGTCGGGGTTCGTATTGGGTCTTCCGGCGTTGCGGCGCAGCCTGGCGACGTACCTGCGCGAAAGCCGTGGCGTGCGCTGCGACTGGCGGCAGATCGCCATCACTTCGGGTTCGCAGCAAGCGCTCTACCTGCTCGCTCATCTGCTTTTGAAACCTCGGTCGCGGGTGGCGATGGAAGATCCCGGATACCCAGGGGCGCGTTTCGCGTGGAGACGGGCGGGCGCTTTCGTGACCCCGGCGCGGGTCGATTCGGAGGGCATGAGGCTCACTCAGCACAAGCGCCCCGTGGACCTGGTTTATACAACGCCGTCGCGCCAGTTTCCAACGGGCGCCTGCCTGTCACTCTCTCGCCGCCTCTCCCTGCTGGAGTTCGCGGCCAGAGCCAGGGCGTGGATCGTGGAAGACGATTATGACTCGGAGTTCCGATACTCCCGTCCGCCGTTGCCCAGTCTCCAGAATCTCGATACTTCCGGGTGCGTGATTTACGTGGGCAGCATGAGCAAGGTGCTGTTCCCATCTCTTCGTATTGGCTATGTTGTTCTGCCCGCGTCCCTGGTGGAAGGATTCGCGTCGCTCCGTACTATTCTGGACGACCATGGCCCTTTGCTCGATCAGGCGACGCTGGCGGAATTCATCGATGCCGGCGCCTTCTACGCGCATATCCGGAGGAGCCGTGGAGAGTATGGAGAGCGTCTGCAAACGTTTCTTGCAACCGCCCGGAAACATGGTCTCCCGCTCTCCTTCCCGAACACCGATGGAGGGATGAATCTGGCAGGCTTTCTGGACTCCGCCGGGCCGGACCGGGAATACTCGGAACGGCTGCAACGGGCCGGCCTTGAGATCCCCGCGCTTTCGCAGTATTCGATGCGGCCAACCCGTCCAGGCCTCGTCTTCGGGTTCACCGCGTTTGGACACCAGACCATCCGCGAGGCGATGGAGCGCGTAGCCCTCGCGCTGCAAGGTGCCCGGTAAGCCTGTGGCAAAGATCGCAGCAGGCCAAAGGCCCCCGGCTGCCAGTGTTCGTCGGGGAAATGGGACACGCGGCGGAGCCGCGTTCCAACGTTGCCACAGCACAGGCGCGGCGGTCGCCGCGCGTCCACACCAGCCCAGGGTGAGCAGGGGGTCACCGCTACCGTGAAGGCAGGTCCCGGGTGGCACACGATGTTCACTCCGGCGCGGGCCAGGCCGGTTGCAGGGGCTCGCCCGCGGCTTTGGTCCCTGGTTTGCTCTGGGAGCACTTCAGGGTGCGGGATTTTTCCGGGTTGCCAGGGTTGTACACCGGAGAAGCGACCGCGCGTCTCATAGCCTTGTATACTGGTAGGTTCGTAAACTCCCGTCTATGAAGTATATTGCAGCGATACTCCTCTCGGCCGGCGCGTTGTGCGCGCAGAACTTTTTGACTGGCCAGTCCGCCCGGGCGGTGATTGGTCAGCCCAACTTCACCGCGCAGGTGGACGACACGATCCAGGACCCCAGCGCCAACGGGTTTGCGCTGGGTGGCGTCTCCGGTCTGGCTTATGCCAATGGCACACTCTTCGTGGTGGACTCGAATCGCGTTGGGGCAACGCCGGATAATGACCGGGTGGTGGTTTATTCGAATATCACGTCGCCCACCTTCGTAGCCGGCCTGACGCTGCCCTCGGCGACGCAGGAGATCATCGAGCAGAATTTTGCGAGCTACATCCGCTGCCCCGTATGCATCGTAAACGCGTCGTTCGTGCTGGGCCAGCCCGACCTCGTCACCGTGGGGGCCAACCTGACGCAAAGCGGTTTCAATGAGCCGGCGGGGATTGCCAGTAACGGGAAAATTCTGGTGGTGGCCGACACCAACAACAACCGGGTTCTCATCTGGAACTCGATCCCGGCCACCTTCAACACCAACGCCGACGTCGTGCTCGGCCAGGCCGGCTTCGACTCCATCGCCTTCCCGCCGGGAATCAGTCAGACCCTCATGCGCGGGCCGGAGAGCGTGTGGATTCAGGGGAACCAGCTATTTGTCGCCGATACCCTGAACAACCGCGTGCTGATCTGGAACAGCATCCCCACACAAAACGATCAGCCGGCCGATCTGGTTCTGGGCCAGCCTAATTTCACCACCACCGAGTCAGCCAAAATCTCAACCACTCCGACCCCCTCCTCCAGCAACATGATTACACCCACCGGGGTGTCCTCCGACGGAACGCATTTGTTCGTGGCCGATCTGGGGCAGAGCCGGGTGCTCATCTGGAACAGCATTCCGACCCAGAACGGCCAGCCCGCCGACGTGGAAATCGGCCAGCCGAACATGACCACGGCGATTCCCAACGATTCCTTCAGCGGAACGAACGCCACCACGTCCGGGTCCACCGACGTGGAAGTTCCGGTGATGTGCACCACTCCCCAGCCCAACGGGGCCGACGCCAACGGCAATCCCACCTATCCGCAGCGCTGCGCGTATACCATGTCGTTTCCGCGCTACCTGCTGAGCGACGGCACGCGCTTGTTCGTCGCCGACAGCGGCAACGACCGGGTGCTGATTTATAACACCATTCCCACGCAGAACGCCGTGGCCGCCGACGAAGTTCTGGGCCAGCCCGACTTTATCGGCGACATCGTGAGCGATTCCGGCAGCGCCGCCGACAACGTGGAGATTTCGAACGCCGACAGCGTGCGCACCCCGATGGCTCTGGCTTGGGATGGCACGAATCTGTATGTCAGCGATCCGTTCGACCGCCGCGTGGTGGTGTTCACCGCCAGCGCCCAGCCGCTGGCCCCCGCCGCGACTTTTAACGCGGCCAGTCTGGAGACCTTCGCCAGCGCCTTGTTCAGCTTCGCGGGAACCATCACCACGGGTGACACCATCGCCATCACCATCACCAATCCGAACAACACCTCGCCCGGATACACGGCCCCCGTATACAGCTATGTGGTGGTCAAGAACGATACGTTCGACGATATCACCAAGGCTCTGTCGAACGTGATTAACGGCAGCAACAGCGGCGCGGGCGATCCGGTTGTCTTCGCCCGGCCCGAGCTCGGCGCGGCTTCGATACTGCTGTCCGCGCGCAGTGCCGGAGCGCTCGGCAACGGTATCACGTACTCCATCGTTCTTACCGGTACAAGTGGCAATGCGGCAACCGAGACCGTATCGCCGGCCTCCGGTTCGACCGCCGGCGGAACGGCGGCAGCCACGCTTTCGCCGGGTTCGCTGATCTCCGTCTTCGGGACAGGTTTCACCGATCAACCGGCGACGACCGCGCCCCCGGTGGCGGGCCCGCTGCCCGAATCTCTCGCTGGCGTGGAGTTGTACATCGATGGCGTGCGCGCGCCGCTGTCCTACGTTTCCGCGACGCAAATCAATTCGCAGGTGCCTTTTGAGTTTCAGGACGCCAATGGGAGTTCAGCGTGGGTGCGCACAACACACGCCGACGGCAGCGTGACGGTCACCAATTCCATCGCCCTTCCGCTGGCGCCCCAGAATCCGGGCGTGTTCAACGAGGGTGGCACCGATCCGCGGCCCGCGCTCGCCTTTCAGGCCAGCAGCAACGCGCTGGCCGTGATTGACATTGAAGGGCTCCCCGGAGCCACTTCGGTCGCCTCGGTTACCATTGGCAGCGCCACTTACACATACACCGTGCAAACGGCGGACGTCACTGCCTTCAACGTGACCACCACGAACCCCGTGAACGGCGTGCCTACCGCCACCACCACCTCGGTCACCCCCGACGTTCTGGAGATCGTCCGGGAGAATCTGGTCAGCCAGATCAATGCCGATCCGAATTCGCCCGTGACGGCCTACGAGGGTAGTCAGTTCCACTACCTGATTATGACGGCGAAAACCGCCGGGGCGGCGGGCAACGGCATTGTGATGAGCAGCACGGCCACGGCGTCCAGCACTACCAGCCTCACGCTAACGGTGTTGACCACCGATCTCAGCACCGGGGTGCTCGGCACCTGCTGCGCCAGCAACGGAGGAACGTTGATCGGCGCGAACAATCCGGCGGTTGCCGGAGGGTTTTTCGTGCTGTACACCACCGGTCTCGGTTCGATCATCTCCAGCTTCGTGCCCATTCCGGGCGTCGTGAGCGGCAGCGGCTTCTGTCCGACCTCGACCGAAGCCGAACCGACCCAGAACTTTACCGCCACCGGCGTGGTTTGCACACCGCCCCCGCAACCGGTCACGGGTTCCCCCTATGCCGGATCGGCTGAGAACACGGTGGTCTCCTTTGTGTCGGCCACCGCCGGAGGCGACACGGCCAACGTTTTTGACGCCAGCCTGGTGCCAGGCAGCATCGGTGTATATCGGTTGCTGATGCAGCTTGACAGCAGCCTCCCGACGAACTCGGTCACTCCGCTCACCGTTTACCAGGATGTCTACAACAGCAACACAGTAACCATGCCGGTGCAGGTGGCCCCGTAACCGGCGGTGAGCGTGGGTCGGGCGCGCGCGTGATACACTGAAGACGCCCGCCGTAGTCGCGCCATTTTGCGGCGCCCGCCTGGCGTGCCGGCTCTTCGCGGAGGAGAGCGCGCCGGCCACTCGTTGAACGCTCTCATATGCAAAAGCAGGATAAGAAGGTTCTGGTTGTGGTGGACGATCTTTTGTTCACCGTCAAGATCAGTGACGCGGCCAAACGCGCCGGGCTCACGCCCGAGTTCGTAAAATCCGAGGAAGACGTCTTCGACCGGGCGAAGCAGAAACCGCGTCTCATTATCCTCGATCTGAACGCCAGCTCGGTGGAGCCGCTCAGGCTGATTTCCGCTTTGAAGGCAAGCGCGGAAACCAAAGGAATCAGTCTGATCGGATACCTTTCCCACATTCAGGGCGAACTGAAGCAACAAGCCCACGAGGCGGGAGCCGATATGGTGCTGGCGCGTTCGGCGTTCTCGCAGAACCTGCCGCAGATTCTCAAGCGCCACGCCGGCAACTAACGGGAAACCGGCGCCTCACATCCAGATCAGCTTCACCACCAGCCAGGCCGCTCCCGCGAGCAAACCCAGCGCCGCCTGGTATTCCTCGTTGCGGACATAAAGACTCCACCGGAAGCGGACGCGCGGCGAATCCGCGGGCCAGCGCGGCCACAACGCCCGGACGCTGGCCGCGTATTCGCCGAACTCCGGGAAAAGCTCGCGCAGGTACTCCTCCTCCAACTGAATGGCGGGCAGGTACACCAGGGCGAAAACCAGCGCGAACAGCAAGGCAAGCAGCGGCTGGCGCGACGCGGCGACCAGGCCGCATGCGGTCAGCAGCGTGCCCAGGTAGAGCGGGTTGCGGACCCACGCATAAGGACCGGAAGTGGCCAGGCGCGCGTTCTTCTCGAGGTGGCCGGCGGCCCAGGCGCGCAGCAACAAACCGGCCACGGCCACCGGAAGGCCAATCTCCATGGACAGAATGGACGGCTGCGCCAGCCACCCAAAGGCAATCACGAGAAGGAATCCTCCGGGCACGCGCAGGCGCGCCACCAGGTGGGCGTAGCGCCTCGGGAAACGCATGCGGATGCTCATGCCGGGCGGGTCACCCGTAGGGCGGCTTCCGCCAGGACCGCCTGTAACGCTTCGTGGACTGCCTGCGGACCAATGGCGTGCATGGCGGCGCCGGAATGGTCTCTCTTGTAACTGGTCACCGCGGCGGGACTGCGCAGCACGGCGATGGCGCCGCCTCGCGGGCCGTTTCGAGCCGGGTCGGTGGGCCCGAAGATGGCCACGCCGGGTTTGCCCAGCGCCGCCGCCAGATGCAGCGGACCGCTGTCGACCCCGACGACGGCCGCGGCGCGGCGGGTGGCGTCGATGAGTCCGGGAAGGCCGGAGACGTGGGCCTGGGTGCTCGGCGCGTCAATGCGGGTGCGCCCGTTCAACACCAGCGTGTAGCCCTCGGCTTCAACAAGACTCCCCAGCTCGGAATAGAATTCCATGGGCCACTGCTTGGCAGCCCATCCCGCCAGTGGGCTGGCCAGCACGAACGGGCCGGCGGGGAGCCTGCCTTCCGCGTGTCCGCCGGGAAGCGGGAAGGTTCGTACAAGGCTGGAGGCGCCCGCCGCCGAGGCCAGGTCGAGATAACGATCCACCACGTGTTCGGCTGTGCTGCTCACGGCAACCGAATAGAACCATGCGGAGGGCCGCTCGCGCACCAGTGCCTGAGTGAAGCCGAAGAGCCGTTCCGCGCGAGCTGCCGAGGCCACCAGCGCGGACTTCAGCAGACCCTGGAAGTCCACGGCAATGTCGTATCTGCGGGCGCGCAGATCGCGCCAGGAGGCGCGAAGGCCGGCCAGGGAACGGCGGTCCAGCAGGACCACCCGATCCACGTAGGGATTCCCCTCCAGCAACGGCGCCCAGCGCGGTTCGATCACCCAGGTCACGTGCGACTTCGGGATGCCGTGCTTCAGGCTGGCGACAGCCGGAAGGCACTGGATGACATCGCCCATGGCGCCCAGCCGCACCGCCAGAATGCGCGGACCTTCGCTCAACATGCCTCCTTTCCCCGCTGGTCTGTCCAGAACTTCATTTCAACAGTTTGAGAGCGGTTCGCGCTACATCGTCTGCGCTGACGCCGGTCATGCAGCGGTGGTCGATGGGGCATTCCCGCAACAGGCAGGGGCTGCAATCCACCGTGTGCCGTACCACCAGGGCCAGGGGGCCGGTGGGTCCGGTGGCAATGTCGTCGGTGGCGCCGAATACGGCGACGGTGGGCACGCCCAGCGCCGAGGCGATGTGCATGGCGCCGGAATCGTTGGTGAGGTAGACGTCGCAGGCGGCGGCCATCGAAATGAACCGCGCAAGCGTGGTTTCCCCGGCGAAGTTGTGCGACCGGACGCCGCGCCTGGCCACCTGCGCGCGAACTTGTTCACAGAGACCGCGCTCGGCCTGGGATCCGAAAATGGCCACCGCCCGGCCACCCGAGGCTGCCACTGATACGGCGGCTTCGGCAAAACGCTCCGGAAGCCACCGCTTGGCCCCGCCGTAGGCCGCCCCGGGACTCAGTCCGATCACCGGTTCGGGCAGCCCAGCCTCGG
>CAYVPZ010000155.1:0-8986 GCA_964453955.1 uncultured Solibacteraceae bacterium
AAGCCTACCCTGGCGATGTGTTCTACCTGCACAGCCGTTTGCTGGAGCGCGCGGCAAAGTTGTCGAACGAGAACGGCGGCGGGTCGCTTACGGCTTTGCCGTTCATCGAAACGCAGGCTGGCGACGTCTCCGCGTACATTCCGACCAACGTTATTTCCATTACCGACGGGCAGATCTTCCTGCAATCCGATCTGTTCAACTCCGATGTGCGTCCGGCGGTGAACGTCGGCATCTCGGTGAGCCGCGTGGGAGGCAACGCGCAGGTGAAGGCCATGCGTCAGGTGGCCGGGTCGCTTCGTCTGGAACTCGCGCAGTATCGCGCTCTCGAAGCTTTCGCACAGTTCGGCTCCGATCTGGACAAGGCATCGCAGCAGCAACTGAACCGGGGCGTGCGTCTGGTGGAGATTCTGAAACAGAATCAGTACTCGCCGCTGCCGGTGGAGAAACAGATTCTGGTGATTTTCGCGGGCACGAACGCATATCTGGACGACCTGCCGGTGGAGCTCTGCCGCACCTTTGAAGCCGAGCTGTATCGCTTCGCGGACAACGCTCATCCGGAAATCCTGAACGAGATCCGCGAGAAGAAGGCGCTCAGCGACGAGTTGAAAGGCAAAATACACGACGCGCTGAAAGAGTTCAAGAAAAAGTTCGTCGCCGACCATGTAAAGACCGAGAAGAAATAAGCCAGCATGCCCAGCCTGATCGAAATCCGCCGGCGAATCCGGTCGGTGAAAAACACCCAGCAGATCACCAAGGCCATGAAGATGGTCTCGGCGGCCAAGCTGCGCCGGGCGCAGGACCGGGTGATCGCGGCGCGGCCCTATGCCCGCATGCTCGATCGCATGGTCCGCAATCTGGCCCAGGCGGCGGCGGGAACCGATGTG
This sequence comes from uncultured Solibacteraceae bacterium, assembly GCA_964453955.1. Lineage (GTDB taxonomy): Bacteria > Acidobacteriota > Terriglobia > Bryobacterales > Bryobacteraceae > CAWACP01. Next base: position 885 of record CAYVPZ010000155.1, read on the forward strand.
GTGGATACCCATCCGCTGCTGGCGGTTCGTCCCGAGAAAAAGATCCAGCTTGTGCTCGTCACCGCGGATACCGGCCTCGCCGGCGGCTTCAATTCGAACGTCATAAAGCTTGCGCAGAAGTTCATTGTCGAGCACCCTGATGCCGAAGTGATCCTGGAACTGGTGGGCCGCAAAGGCCGCGATTTCTTCCGGCGCCGCCATGCCAACATCTCCGGCGAGCACACCACGTTATTCCTGCGCGGGGCTGTCGAGGCGGCTCCGGCGCATGCCATCGCGAAGGAGATCGTAGAGAGGTTTTGCAGAGCCGAGGCTGACGCAGTCTACATCGCCGTCAACAATTTCAAGAGCGTGCTCTCGTCGACTCTGGCGATCCAGAAGGTTCTTCCGGTGGCGTTGCCGGAGGGCGGAGAGGACGTGGCCAACTACATTTTCGAGCAGTCGCCGGGGGATTTACTGGCTCTGGCGCTGCCGCGCTACGTGGAAAACCAGGTGTTCCGCGCGATGCTGGAATCGGCCGCGGCTTACAACGCGGCCCGTATGACCGCCATGGAAGCGGCCACGCGCAACGCCGGCGAGATGATCGACAAACTCACATTGAACATGAACCGCGTGCGCCAGGCCAGTATTACGAACGAGATTATCGAGATTGTGAGCGGCGCCGCCGCTCTGGGGTAGAGAAGGTAACATGACAGGCACAGCAGAAGGAAAAGTGATTCAGGTGGCCGGGCCGGCCGTCGATATTCAGTTCCCGGAAGGGCACATCCCGGTGATTAACACGGCCATTCGCATCACCAGCGAAGGCTACGACGTTCCCACTCCCATCAATATCACCGTGGAAGTGGCCCAGCACATTGGCGAGGGCCGCGTGCGCACCATCGCGCTGGAACCAACCGACGGTCTGGTGCGCGGCATGAAGGCGATCAGCACGGGCGGACCGGTGACCGTGCCGGTGGGCCGCGAGACGCTGGGCCGTGTGCTCAACGTCATCGGCGAGCCGGTGGACAAGCTGGGACCGGTGAACACCAAACAACGCTGGCCCATTCACCGCGCCGCGCCCAGTTTCGAGGAACAGTCCACCGAGCTGCAGATGTTCGAGACCGGCATCAAGGTGATCGATCTGCTGGAGCCGTATTTGCAGGGCGGCAAAACCGGCCTGTTCGGCGGCGCGGGCGTGGGCAAGACGGTGATCATCCAGGAGCTGATCAACAACCTGGCCATGCATCACGGCGGCGTGTCCGTGTTTGCCGGAGTCGGCGAGCGCACCCGTGAAGGCAACGACCTCTGGCTGGAGTTCCAGGAATCCAAAGTCATCGACATACACGACTGGACCAAATCGAAAGCCGCGCTGATCTACGGGCAGATGACCGAGCCGCCCGGCGCGCGCCTCCGCGTGGGCCTCACCGGGCTGACCGTGGCCGAGTATTTCCGCGACGAAGAGGGCCTGGACGTGCTGCTCTTCATCGACAACATTTTCCGTTTCACCCAGGCCGGTTCGGAAGTCTCGGCGCTGCTGGGCCGCATGCCCTCGGCGGTGGGCTACCAGCCGAACCTGGCCACCGAAATGGGCGAGTTGCAGGAGCGCATCACCTCCACGCGGAAGGGCTCCATCACTTCCGTGCAGGCCATCTACGTGCCCGCCGACGACTACACCGATCCGGCGCCGGCCACCGCTTTCGCGCACCTGGACGCCACCACCAATCTGTCGCGCGACATCGCCGCTCTGGGCATCTACCCGGCGGTGGACCCGCTGGCCTCCACCTCGCGCATTCTGGATCCGCGCATCATCGGCGCCGAGCACTATGCGGTGGCCCAGCAGGTGAAGCAGGTGCTGCAGCGCTACAAGGAGCTGCAGGACATCATCGCCATCCTGGGCATGGACGAGCTGCCGGAAGAGGACAAGCTCACCGTGGCGCGCGCGCGCAAGATCCAGCAGTTCCTCTCGCAGCCGTTCCACGTGGCCGAGCAGTTCACCGGCTTCAAGGGCGCTTACGTGAAGCTGGCCGATACGATTCGCAGCTTCAAGGGGATTGTCGAGGGCAAGCACGACGATATTCCCGAGCAGGCGTTTTATATGAAGGGCGCCATCGAGGAAGTGCTGGAGCACGCCGAGCGCATGAAGAAGGACTGACGTGGCCGAGACCTTCGAACTCGAGATCGCCACCCCGGAGCGCCTGCTGGTGCACCAGCAGGTGGCGAGCGCGCAGATTCCCGCGGAAAACGGGTACATGGGCGTGTTGCCCGGCCATGCGCCGCTGTTTGCCCAGCTCGGCATCGGCGCGCTGTCGTGGGTGAGCGGCGGGTGTCGCAGCGTCGCCGTGCTGGTGAGCCAGGGCTTCATTGAGGTGCGCGACAATCACGTGCGCGTGCTGGCCGACATTGCCGAGTTCGGTTCCGAGATCGACGCGGCCAAAGCCGAAGCGGATCTGCGCGAGGCCCAGGAACAGATGCTCCACCCGGCGCCGGATGCCGACACCGCGGCGGTGCTTATCAGGTACCGCAACGCCGTGGCGCGGGTGGACACGGCCCGGCTGGCGAAGGCGTAGGGACGGGGCGGGAAACGGCACCGGCCATTGTCCGCGAAGGTCTGGGAAAAGGGGAGTGCCGAATCCCGCCCAAGAGGATCTAAGGGGATACGGACAACAGCTTGAAAGCCATATCGGCCCGCCCTGCGTTCCCTTAGAGGGAGATTTCGGACTGCGGTAGTCTTATTGCGAGTGGGTCAGACTAGTCGTAGACTAGTTGCATGGCAACTGTAGGCGCTTACGAGGCCAAAACCCACCTCCCCGCTCTTCTTGAACGGGTGGCCAAAGGCGAGCAAATCACCATCACGAAGCACGGCGTCCCCGTGGCGCAACTGGTCCCGGTGCAAGCGGTGCCCGACCGGGAGAAGAGGCTGGCGGCGATCGCGGAGCTGAAGCATCTGCGCGAAGGCCGAACCCTTGGTGGCATCACCATAAAGCAACTCATTGAAGAGGGCCGACGGTTTTGAGCCGATTTGTTCTTGATGCGTCGGTTGCCGTGGCATGGTGTTTTGAGGATGAGACGAACCCCATCGCAGACCGTGCCTTAGCCGCTCTTGGCGACGGGGCAGCCCTGGTCCCGCTGGTGTGGTCCGCTGAAGTCGGGAACGCTCTAATTGCTGGTGAACGCCGGGGACGGATTACTCCCGATCAAATCAGGCAGTCTCTCGAACTGGTTTCCGGACTGGATATCGCAACCGACAGAGACAACGTCACCGCCCGGCTGGTTGTTCTGCTGGACCTTGCGCGCACCCACCGGCTTTCTCTGTACGATTCTATTTGCCTGGACCTGGCCATGCGCGAGCGGCTTCCGCTGGCCACCGTCGATACCGCACTGGCGCGCGCGGCGCAGGCGGAAGGGGTGGCGCTGATTTAGCGCTGCATCTGCTGCAGCCGGCGGATGCGGTCTTCCGTGGAGGGGTGGGTGGAGAAGAGCTGCGTGAGGCTCCGGCCGGTGAACGGCTTAACTATGAACAGGTGCGCGGTGGCCGGGTTGGCGTCGGCCATGGGGATGCGTTTCGACCACGTTTCCAGCTTGCCCAGCGCCGAGATCAGCTCGCCGGGGTCGTGCGTGACCTGGGCCGAGGTGGCGTCGGCGGCGTATTCGCGCGTCCGCGAAACGGCCATCTGAATCAGCAGCGCGGCGATGGGGGCGAGAATCAGCATGGCCAGCGCCGCTATGGGATTGCCGCGGTCTTCGTCGTCGCGGCCGCCGCCGCCGAACCAGAACGCCATTCGGGCCAGGAACGTGATGGCCATGGCCAGGGTGGCGGCGACCGAACTGGTGAGGATGTCGCGGTTCACCACGTGGCCCAGTTCGTGGGCCAGCACACCCTCCAGCTCGCGGTCGTTCATCAGGCGCAGAATGCCGGCGGTGACCGCCACCGAGGCGTGCTGCGGGTTGCGGCCGGTGGCGAAGGCGTTGGGCGAATCCTCGGGCAGAACCCAGAGCTTCGGCATGGGGATGTTCATGCGCTGGGCCAGACCCCACACCAGCGGGTAGAGGCGGTTGTAGATTTCGGGGTTCTCGGTCTGGGTGAGCGGCTGCGCCGAGTACATGCCGAGGGCCATGCGATCCGAGAAGAAGTAGCTGAAGAAGTTGACGCCGACGGCGATCAGCACCGCGGTGTACAAGCCGTTGCGGCCGCCGATCAGCTCGCCCCCGAACAGCAGGATGCCCGAGAGAACCCCCAGCAACAGGACTGTCTTGATTCCGTTCATAACGACACGAAAGGCGGCTCCCCGAGGGAACCGCCTCCCCAAATCTCACCTTAGCAGACCTCTCGCGCGGACCGGAGGCCGGCTCACAATGCCGGCAGTCATTGAGCATTGAGCCTGTTTTCCCCACCGATTCGGCTGTATAATGGGGCTTCTCAAATCCTAATGCTCGGTTTATCTCATCGGGTGCGTGCATGCGCTCTCTACATTCCCGTTACAACAGGCTTTTTTCCACCATTTTGCTGCTGGCTGGCGGCATGGTTATGGCCAGGGACCGGATTGTCACTCCGGTGGATCCGCATCAAACCGTAGTCCTCACGGGTCAGATCGATCCCCGGGCGCGGGCTCAAAACGACCTCGGACAGGTTGAACCTTCCACCCGGCTTGGCTATCTCACCTTACTGCTAAAGCCCGCGGATGAACTCGATGCATTTCTTCGCCAGCAGCAGGAACCGGCCTCGGCGAACTACCATCGCTGGCTGACTCCGGAGCAATTCGCAGCGCAATTCGGTCTCAGCGGCCCGGATATCGCAAAGCTGACGTCGTGGCTGGAATCCGCGGGTCTGACCGTGAACGATGTCGCGCGGGGCCGTCACTGGATCACTTTCAGCGGGTCCGCGGAGCAGGTTTCCCGGGCTTTTCGAACCGAAATACACCGCTACCTGGTGAATGGCGAATCCCATTACGCCAACTCGACGGCGCCATCCATTCCCGCGGCCTTCGAAAATGTGGTCGCCGCGGTCGGCGGTCTCAACGATTTTGGCCTGAAGTCCATGAGTATAAAAGCGAAAGCGTCGCCCGAGTTGAACAGCGGCGATTCGCACTTCCTTGCGCCGGACGACGTAGCCACTATCTACGACATCACGCCGCTCTACAATGCCGGCTTCACCGGAGCGGGCCAGAAGCTGGTGGTGGTGGGGCAGACGGAGATCGCCATTGACGATATCCGGGAATTTCGCGGCAAGTTCAATCTGCCGCCCAACGACCCGCAGTTGATTCTCTACGGCACCCAGCCGGGCACCACCGACGATCTGCCGGAAGCGGACCTCGACATTGAATGGTCCGGCGCGGTGGCGCGCGACGCCGCCATCCTGTACGTCTATTCCCAGGACGTGGGCACCGCCGCCCAGTACGCCGTCGACCAGAACCTGGGGCCGGTGATGACCATGAGCTATGGCGGCTGTGAATTGTATTCGACGCCGGCTTTCCGGTCCATCGCCCAGCAGGCCAGCGCACAAGGCATCACGTGGATGGTGGCCGCGGGGGACTGGGGCGCGGCCACCTGCGATCTCACCTCTCCCACCCCCCAGGCCGCCAAGGGGCTGACGGTCTCTTTCCCGGCCAGCATCCCGGAAGTGACGGCGGTGGGCGGCACCGAATTCAACGAGGGGAGCGGCGCCTACTGGAGCTCGGCTAATTCGGCGAACAGCGCTTCGGCCCTGTCGTGGATTCCCGAAATGGCCTGGAACGATTCGGTGGAGCGGAACGCGCTGATGGCCACCGGGGGCGGCGCCAGCGCCTTGTTCGCTAAGCCCTTCTGGCAATCGGGTCCGGGCGTGCCCGGCGACAATGCGCGCGATCTGCCCGACGTGTCCTTCTCGTCGTCGCCCGATCACGACGGCTATGAGGTCTACACCGGGGGCGCCTGGCAGATTTACGGCGGAACCTCCTGCGCGAGCCCGCTGTTCGCCGGGATGGTGGCCCTGCTGAACCAGTACGTGGCTGCTCAGGGTTCGGCAGCGCCGGCGGGGCTGGGCAACATCAACCCGACGCTTTACCGTTTGGCCCAGGCTGCCGAAGACGTCTTCCACGACGTTACCAGCGGCACCAACATGGTGAGCTGCGTACAGGGCAGCCCGGATTGTTCCAACGGCCTGCTGGGTTACAGTGCCGGTCCGGGCTACGACCAGACCACCGGACTCGGTTCGGTGGACGCGTGGCTGCTGGCGACGCATTGGAACAGCGCCACCGCCACCACCACCACGCTGACGGCCGTTCCCGCCGCCGTGGTTCTGGGCAACCAGGTGCAGTTGACGGCCACGGTAACTTCCGCCGGCGCCAAAACCGCGCCCACGGGCACCGTTACCTTTTTCACCAGCGATAACTCCCTCGGAACGGCGGATCTGGTTGCGGCGGGCGTCGCGGGCACGGCAACCTTATCCGTCGATGGTGTTCTGCTGGCTGCGGGAAACGGAACCGTCACCGCGCTCTACAGCGGCGATGCCGTTTTCGGAGCTTCCGGGGGCACCACGGCAATCACGGTAACACTGCCAGCCTCGGGTTCGCTGGAGGTGCCTTCGGTCATACCGAACCCCGTGCCGCAGGAGAACACACCCTACGGGTCCGAGTGGCCCTACACGGTCTCGCTGACCGAGAAGGCCGGCGTGGCCACGACATTGACGCAATTCACCATCGATGGCGTGCGCCAGGATCTGAACTATTGGAGCAGCACTTCCCTCCCCGCGAACGGGACCATTTCGGCGGAATTGATGGGCGTCGGTTTGGAGCCGCCGGTGAACCGAATCTTCCATTTCGCTGGCGTGGACACGGGAGGCGCGACGTGGTCGCAGGATCTGACCGTTCCTTTTGTGGGCCCCGCCGGTCCCGGGCTCATGCCTTCGGTGACGCTCGCGAGCGTACCTGGGACGGTCCGGCAGAATACCACGCCAGATCCGTCCTGCCCGTGGTCGTATGAGCTGGTGGTGCAGGAACAGAGCGGGTTCGCGGTGGAACTGACCGGCCTTATCGTGGGGGCCGACGATTTGAGCGACGACATCCAGCAGTTGTTCGGCACCACCCGGCTGGCCCCTTTGGGAATGCTGCGCGCCAGCATGTGCCGCGCGGGCGTCTCCGCCACGGACACGATCACGCTGATGGGCGTCAGCGAGGAGGGCGCGCTGCTGTTGCCCTCGCTGGCGGTGGTGTTCGAGGGGCCGGCGGTGAACCCGGCCACGTTCTCCGCCTCCCCCTCCGTCGTGAACCTCTCCGCGCCGGACTCTTCGACGCCCGCGTCCGCCACCGTGAATCTGGCCTTTACCGGCGGCACGCCCAACTGGACGGCGCAGGTCCTGCCCAACAACCGAACGTCGGCCTGGCTGACCGTCTCCGCGCCTTCCGGCAGCGGCCCGGCGCAAGTGCAGTTGCAGGCCGCTGCCGGGCTTTCCAAAGGCGTCTACCAGGCCATCGTGGCCATTATGCCGGACAGCACCAGCCCGGCGTCCATCAGCATTCCGGTGACGTTCGTGGTGGGCGCCTCGAGCGAGCTTTCCGTGGACCACGCTTCCAACGCCGCGTCGTACGCCAACGTATACGCCCCGGGGATGATCATGGCGGTGTTTGGATCGCAACTGGCGCCCGCGCCGCAACAGGATTTCGCGCTTCCTCTGGCGTTGACCATGCAGGGCGTGTCGGCGACGGTGAACGGCGTCGCGGCCCCGCTGTACTACGTCTCTCCCACCCAGCTCAACGTTCAGATTCCGTACGAAACGACGCTGGGGACGGCCGTCCTGGGCATCAACAATAACGGCAATGTGACGTCGTTCTCGTTCCCGGTCTCGGTTGTCGGGCCGGGCATTTTCGCGGATCTGAACGGCTCGCTGGTGCCTTTTTCCACCGGACAGCAGGGGCAGGTCGTGCTCGCGTTCATGACCGGAGAGGGCGATCTGACGCCCACGCTGGCCACCGGCGCGGCGCCGGCGCCGGACACTCCCGTCGCCTCTCTGCCCCAGCCGCGTCTCCCGGTCACCCTGACCGTGGGCGGCGTGCCCGCAACCATCGACTTTGTGGGTATGCCGTGCTGGGGGGTGGGAACCACGCAGATTAATTTCACCATTCCGGCCACCGCGCCGCTGGGCCCGCAGCCGG
>CAYVPZ010000156.1:0-8976 GCA_964453955.1 uncultured Solibacteraceae bacterium
TGGCCGCGGGCACCATCGCCGGCCACGTGATCGAATGCGGCGCGCAATCCACCGGGGGCAACAGCCAGGTGGACTGGCAGACCATCCCGGATCTGGCCAACATCGGCTTCCCGATTCTGGAGATGGAAGCGGACGGCACGTTCACCGTGACCAAACATCGCGGCACGGGCGGGCGCGTCACGGCGGCGGTGGTGAAGGAGCAATTGCTCTACGAGATCGGCGACCCGCGCCAATACATGATGGCCGACTGCGTGGCCGATTTCACCACCATTCGCCTCAGCGACGAGGGCCGCGATCGCGTGCGCTGCACCGGCATTCGCGGCGGACCGAGACCGCCGACGCTGAAGGTATCCATCAGCTACCACTACGGCTGGAAGGCCGTGGGGACGCTGGTGTTCACGTGGCCGCAGGCGCTGGAGAAGGCGCGGGTGGCCGACGGCATTGTGCGCACGCACCTCGAGCAGCTCGGCCTGCGGTTCGAGAAGATCCACACGGAGTACTTCGGGGTGAACGCGTGCCTGGGTCCGCTTGCGCCGCCGGTGGCCGACCCGGCGGAAGTGGAGCTGCGCATCGGCGTGCGCGGCCAGGACCGCAAGGCCGTGGACCGGTTCACGCGCGAGCTGATCCCGCTGGTGCTCAACGGCCCGCCGGGCGCGACCGGCTACGGGGAAGGCCGCCCGAAGGTCCGCGAGATTGTGGCCTACTGGCCGGCGCTGATTCCGCGCGAGGCCATCCGCACGAGGGTGGAGGTGGTGGAGTGAAGGTTCCGCTCTCGCGGCTGGCGCACACGCGTTCGGGTGACAAAGGCGATCTTTCGAACATCGGCGTGATCGCGCACGAGGAAAAGCACTACCCGGTGCTGGTGCGTGAGCTGACGCCGGAGCGCGTAAAGGCGCACTTCGGCGCGCTGGTGAAGGGCCGCGTGGAACGGTTCGAGCTGCCGAACCTGGGGGCGCTCAACTTCCTCCTGTATGAGGCGCTGGACGGGGGCGGGACCATCTCCCTGCGCACCGATGCGCAGGGCAAGACGCACGGCGCGGCGCTGCTGGCGATGGAGATTGAAGTGGACGCGGGGGAGCTTTGATCCGCTCGCTCACGTTCTGGATCTTCGCGGGCATGGTAGCGGGCGTGGCGCTGGGTCTGGCCGCGCCGGGCTTCGCGGGGACAGTGGCGGTGTCGCTGGTGGGGACGGCGTTCCTGCGGCTGATCCGCTCCATTGTGGCGCCGCTCATCTTCGGCACGCTGGTGGCGGGAATCGCCGGCGCGGGCAGCGTGCGGGCCATGGGCCGGATCGGCCTGAAGGCGCTGGTCTATTTCGAGGTGGTCACCACGCTGGCGCTGTTTATTGGGCTGGCGGCGGTGAACATTGTACGGCCGGGCGAGGGGGTTCATCTGACGAGGTCGGCCGCGGAGATGGCGTTGCCCGCGGCGCGCCCGGACGCGAGCACGGTGGTGGAGCACACGGTTCCGGCCAGCGTGGTGGATGCCATGGCCCGGGGCGAGGTGCTGCAGATTGTGGTGTTCTCGTTCCTGTTCGGCGCGGCATGCGCGTCGATTGGTGCGAAGGCGAAGCCGGTGGTGGATTTTTGCGGCGCGCTGGCCGAGGTGATGTTCCGCTATACCAACTACGTGATGTATGCTGCGCCGGTGGGCGTTGCCGCGGCCATGGCTTATGCGGTGGGCAGCAAGGGGCCGGCGGTTTTATGGAGCCTCGGCAAGCTCATCCTGACGCTGTACGGCGCGCTGGTGGTGTTCGTGGTGGGGGTGCTGGGCGCGGTGTTGCTGATCGCGCGCATCCCGGTGCGGCGATTCGCGGCGGCGGCGAGGGAGCCGTTTCTGATTGCGTTCTCCACGTCTACCAGCGAGGCCGCGCTGCCGCGGGCGCTGGAGAACATGGAAGCGTTCGGCGTCCCCAGGCACATTGTGGCGTTCGTGGTGCCGGCCGGATACAGTTTCAATCTGGACGGCAGCACGCTGTATCTTTCGCTGGCGGCGCTGTTCGTGGCCCAGGCGGCGGGCGTGCACCTGTCGCTCGGCGAGCAGTTGCTGATGCTGCTCACGCTGATGCTCACCAGCAAGGGAATTGCCGGCGTTCCGCGCGCGGCGCTGGTGATCCTGAGCGGCACGCTGGCCACGTTCGGGTTGCCGCTGGAGGGCGTGGCGGTGCTGCTGGGCGTGGACACGCTGATGGATATGGTGCGAACGTCGGTGAACGTACTGGGCAACTGCCTGGCGAGCGCAGTGGTGGCGCGGTGGGAGGGCGTGGACTTTGGTATAACTCCGGGGGCGCGAACGTCCCCGGAGCGATGATGACGGGCCGCGGCTTAGTTGGCGGCTACGCTGGCCAGATCCTCGATGGCGTCCTTAATGTTGGAACGGGCATGATCGACGGAACGGCCCTGCAGGTCGGTGAGCGCCTGGCTGACGTGAATCAGAGCGGACTCGATGCCGGGCACGCGGAGCACCCGGACGCTGCCGAACTGATCGCGCCGGCGCACGAAGCGCTTGGCCACCAGTTCCTGTTCGCACACGTGGAGTTCCTGAATGAGCTCCCTGGTTGGAATCTCGTCGCCGGCAGCCCCTTGCAGGCGCGAGGCTGCCGCCGACAAACTCGTTTCCAGTAATGAAGTATCCATGCCTTAAGTGTAGCGCTAATGGCGGCGTCAGCGCGCCAGGTCGATGCCGAATTTCTTGAGCTCTTCGGCATAGTACCGGCGGTGCAGCAGATCCCACTCTTCGGTACCCTCGGTGATTTCGCGTTTCTGGGAGCGGATGCGGGTGCGGGCGGTGCGGTCCACCTTGTCCTCCACCTGCAGGATCTCGGTCATGGCCTTGACGATTTCAAGGCGGGCGTCGTTGGGGTCCTTCTTCACGCGGACCTCCCGGGACTTGCGCAGGGCGGTGACCAGCTTGTGCGAAATGTCGTTGACCTTGTCGCGGGAGAGCTTCATTCCGTCGCCGCTGCCGGAGGCGCGGATCACTTTGCGCTGGGCGATTAGGGTGTTCTTGATGCGCCGGAACATTTCCTGATAGCTGACGTTCTCCTGGCGCATGTAGTCGGCGTACTGGTCGAGCAGGTCGCGGACCTCGTCGTTGAGGCGGTCTTCGACGGCCAGCTCTTCGCCGACCACGCCGGCGATGAGATCGGCGGTGCCCTGGGGACTGCTGGTGTCGATGATCTTGGGGCTCAACCGCTGGACGATCTGGCGCGAAAGATAACCTATGAATTCACGGGCTAGAAGCATTCTTCAGGCGTCAGATCCCGGGACGGGCGAGATTTCTGGCGCAAGACTCAGTGTAGTGCCGCGTAACGGCGCGCGTCAAACCTGCACGGTTTTTGAAGCATTTGAGGAGGCCTCCCTAGCCATCGATTACCCACACGGCGAAAGGGTCCGCATATAACCCGCAACGGCGCGGTACCGGTGGTGCACCGGCAAACATTCGTCGCTCGCAACGTTGCGCGGGGGAGCCCGGGATTGCTTCCGCGCCTCGCGATCCGCCTCTCCGACGACTGAGCAACGGACTCTTGCCTGGAAGCGTAGCAGAGCGCGGGCGAGCGGCCGCGCGGGCGGGGCGGCAAGTGATTGGAATCAGGGGATAGAAGAATTGTAAATTGGTGTGACCGCGCGCGTCAGGCGGTGAATACCGGCTCGAGGGCGGAGACGTGGGCTTTCAGGCCGTCGAGTTCGGCGGCGCTCAGGCGCGGCAATGGGGCGGAGGCAAGTTCCAGCGCCAGGTCGAAGATGCGCTCGTCGCCCGGTGGCACGGCCGCGGTGACCTCCTGGTTCAGGGTGAAGCGGAGGGCGAGGCGAGCCATCTCGCGGTCGTCGATGGGCTGGTACCAGCATTTCGGATATTTGCGGTCGCTTTCCTTCAGGTCCGCGGGCCATTTTCCGAACGCCAGGGACTTTAATGCCATGCGCGCCATGCCCTTCGATTTCGCTTTGGCCAGAATTTGCGGGCCGAACCCGCCATGTTCCCAGGCGTTGACATTCACCGGGAACAGCACGCTGTCCAGTTCGAGCGCGTCCATGAGGCGCAGGGCGGCCGGGGCGTGGTGGGCGGAGAAGCCGAGATGGCGGACCTTGCCTTCTTTCCTGGCGGCGAGAAAGGTCTCGGCGGCGCCGGCCGGCGCGAGGATTTTGTCGACGTCCTCCATGGAGCCGACGGCGTGAAACTGGTAGAGATCGACGTGGTCGGTGTGGAAGCGGCGCAGGGTGCGCTCCAGCTCTTCGCGGGCGCCCTTCGCGTCGCGGGCCGTGGTTTTTTCGGCGAGGAAGACCTGGTTGCGATATGGCTCGAGCGCCTGGCCGAGTTTGATTTCCGCTTCGCCGTCGAAATAGGAGGGGGCGCAGTCGAAGTAGTTGATGCCGCGGTCGAAGGCGGCGGCGACGCGGCGCGAGGCCTCCTCCTGCGGAAGGCCGCAAACGACGATGCCGCCGAGGGCGAGGATGGAGAGGTCGATTCCGTTTTTGTATGGGCGGCGGGGCAGCGGCGCGGCCGCGCTGAGTGCGGTTGTAGCGGTGATGGCGGCGGCAGCGCCGAGGAATTCGCGGCGATCCATGGGTGGCGGTCCTCCTGGGGCCATTATAGTTCGGGGGGGCGTTTACGTGCGGACGCGGCGTCGGTGCACGACCCGGACCGGATCGTATACTGGAAAACAGGCGGTGAAGATGGGAACGGCAAAAGAGGAAGTGCGGCGGTTGCTTGAATCTCTCCCTGACGACGCAAGCCTTGAAGACGTCCAGTATTCAATCTACGTCCGTGAGCGCATTGAGCGCGGCCGGCGGGAAGCGAGCGAAGACAAGTTGATTCCCCAGGACGAAGTTGAGAGCCGGATGCGCCGGTGGCTCGACGAGTAACGTGGACTGAATCAGCGTGGCAGGAACTGGACTGCGCCGCGAGTTTCATCGCGCGCGACTCGCCGCGCTATGCTGCTGCTCTTGTGGCTGAGGCCCGATCCGCCGCAAGGTCCCTACGCACTTTTCCCAGACGAGGAAGGATTGTCCCTGAGGTTTCGGACGACGCGGTGCGTGAGCTGTTCGTCAAGAGTTATCGCCTGATCTGCGAAATCCGAGATGGCCGCGTGATCATTCTCGCTTTTCTCCATGGCGCTCGGCGTTTTCCGACTGGGTTGTTGTAGGCCGATGGCGCTGTCGCTCTTTTGGGCTGCCCGTTTTCCTGCTTTGAACGGAAAAGCGGAACCCTGAAAATGAACGTGTGCCGGCCCGGGGCCGGAGGTAACCTGTGGTCGTGCGCTACGACTCCATTTTGAAGGTGTTCCTGGCTGGCGGTATTGCGTGCGCGCTGTGCGTATGGGCGATTGCCAGCGATGCTGGCTCACCTGTCTCCGATGAATCTCTGCGTCTCACCGCGCTCCGAGCTGTTTTCCCAGGAATGCAGGTTTTGGTCGACCGAGGGAGAAAGATCGACAACTCCGGGCCCGGGTGGCCGGACGCCTTGGCGCGTGAGGTCGTCTATCGGGTGGTTGGGAAGGCGATGAACGATGCGGAGCGGGGAGCTTCCGAGGACCTTCGCAGCCGGACATTCTCGAGTACACGGCAGGTTAGGTTCAAGCTCTTCCGGTGGCCCAATGAAAACGAGGCCGGATTGCTTGCCGTACTCCAGTATGACTTCTCGGGTGCGAATCCGGCGCTTGGGTGCCTGTCGATTGGTCGGCTGGTTCATCTGGTCAGGAACGCGGCCTACTGGCGGCGAGGCGATGAGTACCTGCTGAACACCTCTCATCATTCCTCCTTGGAAAGGATCGAACTGCCGGATCTTACCGGGCATGGTGCAAGCGAGCTTGTAATTGAGTCGGACTTCGGTGGAGCAGGAACGGCTGGGAGCACTCTTCAAGTGTTCGATCTGAGCCACGGAAGATTCGAGGAGGTTCTCAACACCGATTCACGGTTGCAGTACTTTGACCAGGACTCGTTCACGCAGGTCCTGGATCTGCGACGGACCATGCGGAATCATGGCCAGCGATTCTGATTTTTTCAACAACTCTGTTCGAGAATGGCAAGGCGTTCAAGCCGCCTCGTATTACTCATCCCTGCTTCCGCCGGGGCGAGAGCGTTGAGGACATCCATGACGCCGAGGACCGCAATCGAATGCTGGCTCCGTTGCAATAGTACGCCGCGTCGGAATACGCCGGCAGGGTCACTGTTATCCTGAGTGAAAGACACATGACTCATCCTGTCCACGAGGTGGTGGAGGCGGAAGGGCACCTCATCGACTCCCACATCATGGAGCAGATCTTCGACACGGTGGTCGAGTACGACGGCCGCTTTGAGGTGGAACACTTCAGCATTGGGCGCACCAACAGCGAACCGTCGCGCCTGCGCCTGAGGGTGGAGACGCCCGGCCCGGAGCAGATGAGCATTCTGCTGGCGCAACTGGTGGGGCTGGGTTGTTCGCCAGTGGATTCTGGCGACGCCGAATTGCGAGCCGTCGAGCGCGACCGCTGCGCCCCGGACGACTTCTATTCCACCACCAACCACCGCACGCTGGTGCGCGTGGCCGGGAAATGGGTGGAGGCCGGCAACCAGCGCATGGACGCGATGATCGTGGTCGAGGACAATGCCGCCTCCTGCCGGCGGCTGCGCGATTTGCGCGCGGGGGACCGGGTGGTTGTCGGGATGCGCGGCATTCGCGTGGTGCCCGAATCGAAGGAGCGCGACCGGCTGGCCTTCGCGTTCATGAGCAACGGCATTTCGTCCGAGCGCCAGGTGGAGACGGCGGTGCGGCAGACCGCGGCGCTGGTGCGGCAGACGCGCGAGGCCGGGCTGAAGGTGGTGGTGGTGGCCGGTCCGGTGGCCGTGCACACGGGCGGAGTCGGCCCGCTTTCGGCGCTCATTCGCGGGGGCTGGGTGAACGCTTTGCTGAGCGGCAACGCGCTGGGCGTCCACGATATCGAGGCGGCGCTGCTGGGGACGTCGCTGGGCGTGCGCCAGACCGATGGGCGGCAGGAAGAGCACGGGCACCGCAATCATATGCGGGCCATCAACGCCATCAACCGCGCGGGAAGCATTCGCGGCGCGGTGGAGACGGGCCGGCTCGCCAACGGGATCATGTACGAGTGCGTGAGGGCGGGCGTGCCGTTCGTGCTGGCGGGGAGCCTGCGCGACGACGGTCCGCTGCCGGACACCATCACCGATATGAACCAGGCGCAGGACGCGTATGCGGCGCAGTTGCGGGGGGCCGGCCTGGTGCTGTGCCTGGGGTCGATGCTGCACTCGATCGCGGTGGGCAACATGCTGCCTAGCTGGGTGAAGATTGTGTGTGTGGACATCAACCCGGCGGTGGCCACGAAGGTGAGCGACCGGGGGACGGGCCAGGCGGTGGGGGTGGTGACCGACGTGGGGTTGTTTCTGGATCTGCTGGCGAAGGAACTCGCGCCATGAAGAGACAGTACACCGACGAGCATGCCGCGGCGGGCGTGAACGCGCCGCTGCCGGAGATCGAGACGTGGCCCAACCAGTATCCGGGCTACGAGATCGAAATCGATATGCCGGAGTTCACTTCGGTGTGCCCGAAGACCGGCCTGCCCGACGCCGGGCGGATTATTCTCCGCTACATCCCGGACGCGAAATGTTTGGAGCTGAAATCGCTCAAGATGTACACGCTGGCGTATCGCAACCTGGGCATCTTCCAGGAGAACGTGGTGAACCGGTTTCTGGAGGACGTGGTGAAGGCGTGCCATCCGGTGTGGGCCAGCGTGGCCGGGGAATTCACGCCGCGCGGCGGGATTTCCACGCGGATTACCGCGAGCTGGACTCGCGAGGGTGCCGGCGAGGCGAAAAAACGCAATGGCCGACGAAAGCGCTGACGAGCTGGGCGTCCTGATTCGCGAGATTCAGGATCGCGTGCGCGCGCGCCATCCCAACGGCGCGGGCGAGGCGGCGGAAATCCCGCTGGCGGACCTGATGCCCCTGCTGCACGCGCGCGACGCGGCCGAGGCCAAGGTGGCCAGCATCGGCAGCGTGAACCCGCGGCCGCCGGGGCTGAAGAATTCCATCGCGCAGTGGCTGAAGCGGCTGGTGGCGCGCGCGCTGGACTGGCACGTGCGCGAGCAGGTGGAGTTTAACCGCGCCGTCATCGGCTGCGTTCAGGCTACGCTGGAGGCGCTCACGGCGCAGAACCGCGCGCTCGCGCTGGCAGTCACCGAACAGAATCGCGCGATCGAGCAGGCCGTGGCGAGGTTTTCCGATCAGGACAAGCGTTTGCAGGATCTGATCAATATGCTGGGGGACGAGAATCTCCGCCGGTCGTCGGAGATCACGGCGCTGGCCGCCGAGACCGCCAGCCAGAACCGCGCGCTCGAGCAGGCCGTAGCGCAGTTTTCGGAACAGGACAACCGTTTGCAGGATCTGATCAACGTGCTGGGCGACGAGAATCTCCGCCGGTCGTCGGAGATCACGGCGCTGGCCGCGGAGACCGCCAGCCTGCAGGAACTGCGCGGCACGGCGGTCCGGCTGGAGGACGAAGCCCGGCAGTTGCGCGATATCCGCGCGCACTGGGCGCACTGGCGGACGGAGTGGGAGGCGAAGCTCTCGCACAACGAGATCGTGTTCCTGCGCAATCTGGCGGAATCGCACTCCGCGTTTCAGCACCGCGTGACCCTGCTGGAGGAGGCTTATCGGGATCTGGCGAAGACGCAGCACGCGGATTTCGGCAAGGCGCTGCAGGTGACCACGCTGGATATTCAGAAGCGGCTGTGGGACGACCTGCGGAAGATGCGCGCCGAATACGACGCGGTGATTCATCGGGAGCTGCGGACGTTGCGGCAGCGCGTGGTTCCAGCGGCAGCGGGCGGGGGTGCGGTCCCGGAGGAGGCGCCGGCGGGTGCCGCGATCGACTGGCTGGCATTCGCGGAACGCTTCCGGGGAAGCGAGGATCACGTCCGCGCCAAACAACAGATGTACGCCGAGCTCTTTGCCGGCTGCCGGAACGTGCTGGACCTGGGGTGCGGGC
>CAYVPZ010000157.1:0-8942 GCA_964453955.1 uncultured Solibacteraceae bacterium
CCTCGCCCGCGCGATGCCAGATCTCTTCGAGCGACCACGTGTAGGCGCGCGGGTCCTTCGCCTTCTTGCCGAACGCGCACAGCCGGCAGCTCGCCACGCACACGTCGGTGGGGTTGATGTGCCGGTTGACGTTGAACCAGGTGACGTTGCCGTGCTTGCGCTCGCGCACCAGATTGGCCATGTGGCCCACGGCCAGAATATCGGGGCTGCGGTAGAGCGCGAGGCCGTCGTCGAAATCGAGGCGCGCGCCCGCCTCCACCTTCGTGAGAATGTGCTCGAGCCGCGCGTCTTCGATGGTGACCTGCATCGCTACAGACGGCGGCCCACGTACATGTCGGCCGCCCAAAAAAGCAAGAATAGCACGCTGACGTAGCCATTCACCGTGAAGAACGCCGCGTTGACGCGCGACAGGTCGCCGGCCTTCACCAGGGAATGTTCGTAGATCAGCAGCGCGGTGACGGCCCCCACCCCCGCCAGGCTCAGCCAGCCAAGCTGAAACTCGCGCACCAGCAGCAGCAGGCAGGCGATCATGGCCACATGCAGCAGCCGCGCAATCCACAGCGCTCCGCCGATGCCGAATCGCCGGGGCAGGCTGAACAGCCCCTCGGTCATGTCAAACTCGTAGTCCTGGCACGAGTAGATGATGTCGAAGCCGGCCGTCCAGAAGGTCACCGCCAGCGTGAGGAGCAGAATGCGCGCGTCGAGCGACCCGGTCACCGCGATCCACGCCGCCGCCGGCGCGATGCCCAGCGACAACCCGAGAACAAGGTGCGAGAAAGACGTGAACCGCTTGGTGAACGAATAGAAGAACACCACGGCCATGGCCACCGGCGCCAGCTTCAGGCAGAGCGGATTCAGCGCGCGCGCCGCGAACAGGAACACCAGCGTGGAGACGGCCGTGAAGGCCCAGGCGAAACCGGCGCCGAGCACACCCGCGGGGATGTGGCGCTGGCTGGTGCGCGGGTTGCGCGCGTCGATGCCGGCATCCAGAATCCGGTTGAAGGTCATCGCCGCGGACCGCGCGCCCACCATGGCCACCACAATCCACAGCAGCTTCCACCCGAATGCGCGGGCGTCCAGCGGCGCTTCGCGAAAGGCCAGCAGCGCGGCGGTCAGCGCGAACGGAAGCGCGAACACGGAGTGCTCGAACCGGATCATTTCGAGGGTGAGCACCAGGCGCCGCAACAGGCGCGCGCTTCCGGCATTCGGCATTGGATAACATTTTAGTTCATGCACCTGTTCACGAAAGCCGTGCCGCCGGGCGCTCTCGCCGTTGTCCTCCTCTCGCTGGCCGCCTGCAGCGATCCCAACACCGTCAAGCTGGAGGACTACGGCACGCGCGACGTCACCCTGCCGGGCGGGCAGTTGATTCATGCCGAGGTCGCGTCGACGCAGTCGCAGATGCAGCGCGGCCTCATGTTCCGCACCTCGCTGACGCCCGACCGCGGCATGCTGTTCCTGTTTGCAAAGGAGGACAGCCACACGTTCTGGATGTTTCAGACGCTCATTCCGCTGGACATGATCTGGATGGACTCAAACAGCAAGATCGTCGAGATTTCCGAAAACACGCCGCCCTGCAAAACCGAGGCGGCCCAGTGCCCCTCCTACGGCGGCCATGAGCCGGCCCTGTTCGTGCTGGAGCTCAGCGGCGGGTCGGTGGCCCGGTACCACCTGAAAACCGGCCAGGTGATCCGGTTCTGAAACCATGACTCGCCAGCGTTTCCGCCGCGCCGTTTTGCCGCTGGTGCTCTCGCTCGGCGCGGCCCTCGCGGGTCTGGCCGCCGGCGAGGTCTGGCTGCGCCTGCGAACTCCGGCGCGGGTGGCCATCCCCTTCTACAATCGCCTCTACCCGTACGTCATGTTCCGTCCGCGGGAGAACACGTCGTTCGTCACCGCCGCCACTTACGACATGTCGCACCATCGGCGAGGGGTCACGCACTACACCAACGAGGACGGGTTTCGCGTGCCCGCGCCTGAATACCGCATCGCCCGCCAGCGTCCGCCGGGGCAATTGCGCATCGCCGTGTTAGGTGGCTCGGCGGTGCAGATGGGAAGCGCGTGGGAGAACACGCTGCCGGGATCGCTGCGGGCGGTGCTGCGCAGCGCCATGCCCGGCCGCGACATCGAGGTGATCGACGGAGGAATCGTATCGGCGGTCTCGCGCCAGTCGGTGGCCCAGCTGGTCTTCACGGTGGCGCCGTATCAGCCGGGCATGGTGATTCTCTACGACGGATATAACGATCTGTTTCTGCCCATCACCTACGAATCGCGCCCGAATTTCCCGTATAATTTCCAGACCATGGAGGACGCCTGGAACGCGTGGCGCGACGACCGCCAGGAACCGCTGTGGCGCGTGGTGCTCTTGCGCAGCTACGTGTTCAACCTGTTCAGCCGCGCCGCGCCGGCGAACACTGCCGCGCAGGCCGCCGAGGGCTTCTACATGGGCGCCAACGCTCTCACCCCGCAACAGGTGCTGGACAACCCGGCGCTGGTGCGGGAACACGTGGCCGCGTATCTGGCCAACTGGCGCACGGTAATCGCGCTGGCCGCGGCATATCATTACCGGCCCGTGTGCGTGCTGCAGCCGACCGCCGGTCTGGACCGCGCCTGGGCGTCCGCCTACATCGCGCGCGGATTCGCCATGCGCCGCGCGGACGCCGACCGCTGGGCGGCCGCCTTCGCGCTCTTCTACCGGGAAGCCGACCGCCAGGTGAACGCGCTCAAAGCCGAATATCCCGGCGTGCACATCGTCTCCATGGCCGGCCTGTACCTGCCCGCGCGATCGTCGTTCTGGGATCTGGTGCACGTCTATGACGAGGTAAACACGGACATCGCCACGCGCATTTACCGGGAAATCGGCCCGGAGCTGGCACATACTGAATAGAGGGACATGTCGTTCATCGCGGAGTTCTGGCGCTATCTGCGCAGCCGCAGGAAATACTGGCTGCTGCCCATCTGCATCATGCTGGGCGCCTTCGGCCTGGTGCTGGTGCTGTCGGAAGTCTCCGCCATCGCGCCGCTGATCTACACGCTGTTCTGATCGGGCCATGCCCTCTGCCGGGGCCAGCCGCTCACTCTCAGCTTGACAACTCGGACAGATGTGTCCGACACTGAAGCGGTGAAGGGTGCGGAATTCGAGCGGCGCATCCGGAAGCTGGCGCGGCTCCGCAAGGTTACCTGCCAGTTTGTGCGCGACAAAGGCAAGGGCAGCCATGGCCGCTTGTACTTCGGCGAAGAATTCACCACCCTCAAGGATCGGAAGAAAGAAATCGGCCGCGATCTGCTCGCAAAGATGTGCCGGGATCTGAAAGTCGATCAACATGACCTTTGAGAGGTGAACCAGTGTCCGCCTTTACCTATCCCGCAAGATTCACGACCGGTAGCGACGGCCGAATTCTGGCGGAGTTCGTCGATCTCCCACGCGTCGCTACCGATGGCAAAGACCATCATGAGGCCATGGAAGAAGCCATGGATGCCCTCGGATCGGATCTCTCCATCCGCTTGTCCCGCCGGGAGGAAATCCCCGCGCCCTCGGCCGTGAAGCGCGGTCAGCGGCTGGTGCCGGTGCCGCTTTGGCTGGCGCCGAAACTAGCGCTGTACCTGGCGATGCGCGACCAGCAGGTCAGCAACTCCGAGTTGGCGCGCCGCCTCGGGGTCCACGAGCGCGTGATCCGCCGCATGCTCGATCCCGAGCATGCTTCGAAGGCAGAGAGAATCCAGGCGGCCCTGGCGGCTCTGGGCAAGCACATGACGGTGGAAGTGCGCGACGCGGCCTGAAGTCCTCGCCATGCGCCGGCGCTTCAAAACTGTATGTCATGATGGTGCCATCGTGATGACACAGAGCGAGATCACCCTCGACCCCGAGACGCAGCGCCGCGCCCGGCGGCGCGCCACCGGCCTGGGTATGTCGCTCGCCGAGTACGTACGTCGCCTCATATTGCGCGATCTGAACGGCGCTCAGGCGGGCGTCTTCGACCTCGGCCGTTCCACCGGCTCCGATATCCAAGGGACAAGGATGCCATGATCGCCCAGGCCTTCACCGTCCTCGGATAATCGCGCACTCTGGTATCGTGACCAGAGATGGATGAACAACTCCTGCGCGGCCTCCTCGACGACGTTCGCTCCGGCGCGGCCTCGGTGGACGACGCTCTCGACCGCATGCGCCACCTGCCCTTCGAGGACCTCGGATACGCCAAACTCGATCACCACCGCGCCCTGCGCCACGGCCTCACCGAGGTCATCTTCGGCAAGGGGAAGACGGCCGATCAGGTGGTGGGCATCGCCACGCGCCTGCTGGACAAAGCGCAGAACCTGCTGATTACCCGCACCGGCGAGGCCGTGGCCGAGCGGCTGAAGGCCCTGTATCCGGAGGCCGAGTACTTTCCCCTGTCCGGCGCCGTGCGCGTCTGGCGCGAGCGCACCATCCAGGGCAAAGGCGCCATCGCCGTGGTCTCGGCGGGCACCAGCGACATCCCCGTGGCCGAGGAGGCCCGCCTCACCGCCGAGGTGATGGGCAACGAAGTGGACGTCATCTACGATATCGGCGTCGCCGGCATCCACCGGCTGCTCGGCCACAGCGACCGGCTCATGGCGGCGCGCGTGGTGGTGGTGTGCGCGGGCATGGAGGGGGCGCTGCCCAGCGCCGTCGGCGGACTGGTGTCCGCGCCGGTGATCGCGGTGCCCACCAGCGTCGGCTACGGGGCCAGCTTCAACGGCCTGGCGGCCCTGCTGGGGATGCTCAACAGTTGCTCGAGTAATGTCACGGTGGTGAATATCGACAACGGCTTCGGCGCGGGATACGTGGCCAGCCTGATCAACCGGCTGTGAACCGCGGGGCGGAGCCGCAACGGGCCCCGCCCCGGGGAGAAGAAACTACGCTACTGCGGCTACGATCCGCGCTCCCGATTCTTCCACGTACGCGTAGAAACCGAACAGGGGCGCGCTGTCGTTCTTGCTCAGACGATGCGCTTTCCACTGCACCCGGAGATACCGCACGTCCGGACGAGCGGAGAGGTTAAGGAGTGTTGAATAAAGACCGCAATACAATTTCTGCGGATACCTTGCAATGGGATAGCTCCCCCAGTCTTCCCCGTCCGCCGAACCCCAGACCGAAACTTCCAGGCTCTGATGTTCCACGATGCGGGTGATACCGAGAGTTAGAACATGAAGTTTCCCGGCGTCCGGACCCAGTTCAATAACCGGACCCGACCCGTCGGACCGTACCACTCGCTCCTTCAAGAGAAACGTGGGCATTCTATTCTCCAGTGATGAAACTTACCGGACCGACGCCCTGCTACCTGGCTACGTCCACGTGGGCCAATCCACGGTGTCGTCCTATCTAACTAAAGGTTCGCACGACCGGGCGAAAAATGAAAGCCCGTTTACCATAATTTTCGATGAAAAGAAGGTGACGCGTTCGAGTAACGTTACAGTCCCTCGCGCGGTGGCCGCCGGGAGACTTATTCTCATGGTTTCAATGAGGCTTTTTCAGCCAGATGGCCAGCACCCGGTCCACCTCGTCGGCCGGAAGATCGCCGCTCACGTCCACCCGGGAATTCCCCTGGGTGACTTGAATTGCGTCGTAAACCCTCAGCAGCTCGGGCTGATTATCCGGGGTACTGAGGCGGGCCATTCCGATCGCCCCGCGCAGGGCGTCGTGGACGTGGCGGGCGTCGTCGAGGGTGCGGCAATCCAGACGCACGGTCAGGTTCACGCCCTGGCTGAAATCCACGCCCAGCACCACCGCACGGATGCCCCGCAGCATGCCCGCGATCTCCCCAAGGCGGCTGCCTTCGGCCATGCCGGAGCCCGGAAGGCCGCCGGCGCTCACCGCCCACAGCTCATCCCGTTCGGGGATGGCCTCCAGCAGAGGCCGCAGCGCGGTGGGAACGCCGTGCGGGCCGTCACGCGCATCGATCATGGATTTCAGGATGGGCGTGCTGCCCGCGGCGGCGATGGACGGGCTCAGGAAGGTGAGGGCGGTGTCGCCGGCCCCGTACAGGTTATGGCCTTTCCAGGCGATGGCCGGTGCGCCGCGAGCGCGCAGCTTCGCCTCCAGATCGCCGGTGTTGAACCGGCCGCGCAGCATGGTGACCAGGCCGGTTCCATTGGAGCAGGTG
Organism: uncultured Solibacteraceae bacterium; assembly: GCA_964453955.1. Classification (GTDB taxonomy): domain Bacteria; phylum Acidobacteriota; class Terriglobia; order Bryobacterales; family Bryobacteraceae; genus CAWACP01. Next base: position 6,120 of record CAYVPZ010000157.1, read on the forward strand.
AGCACCTCCTGAATGTCCTTGCGCGGGTCCACCCCGGTCTCCCGGGCAAAGCGGTCCACTTCGGGGAGGGCCAGTTGCTCCAGCTTCTGGTACACCGGCGTCTGCCGCAACCGCTCCACGCTGGCGCCGAAAAGGTAGACGGTATCGGCCGGGATCAGCGCCTCCAGCGCGGGATCGATGCGCACCGGCTCCATCCGCGCGGGCTGGCAGGAGGCCAGCAGAAGAAGGCCGGCCAGCAGCAGGACCTGTTGCCCCCTCCACCTCGTCGAGCGAGCTGGCACTAGAAACTCCTCCGCGAGAACACCCGGAGCGCCAACCCGAGCGCGGCCGCGCCAAACAGCGCCGAGGTCCAGATGGGCATCCAGCCGTCGAAGGTATGGTCCATGATGGCGCTCAGTGTGATGTGTCCGAGGTCGTGAACCTTGGGCAGCACATAGTACAGCACGAGCCAGAGCTGGCGCGACCACTCCGACGACAGCAGCTTCATCATGGTGTCCTTCTGCGCCAGTATCGGGCTCACGATCATCAGGCCCACGGTGACCATGATGGACAAAGCGGTGCTGTCCCACAGCACGCCCACCAGCACCACCACCGCCAGCAGCACGGCAAAGATGAACGTGGTGGTGGGGATGGCCACCAGGAAGGCCGGGCTCCAGATGCCCGTCTTCCAGCCGAGGATCAGCCAGATGCCCACCACCAGGTAAATCGTGTTGGCCAGCACCACCAGGAGATTGCCCGCATAGCGCCCCAGCAGGAGGTGCCAGCGCGACACCGGTTTCGAAAGCAGCAGCTCGATGCGGCCCGGCTCCAGCATGCTGGGGGTCAGCCCGGCGGAGGCGAACACGGCCAGGAACATTCCGAAGGAGTAGAGAAAGGTGGCCACGCCGCCAAAAACGCCCCGCACCAGGCGGGCCACGTCCTGGGTGTGCGGCTGGCGGAATCCGAACAGCGAAATGGAAGCGGTCGCCCCAGCCACGATGTCGATCTTCATCACGAAGAGGAAGAACAGAATCATGAGGGAGGAAATGCCGAACAGGCCCCAGAAGATCTTCCGGGCGATGGCCTCGCGGAACGTGTCGCGGAGCAGGGCGATGGTGGCGGTCATGCGGTCACCTCCTCGGCGGCGGGGGCGGCGGCGAGCGCCGCGTTCTCGTTGCCGATGGTCTGGATGAAGACGTCTTCGAGCGTGCTCGAAGTGGTCACCAGCGATTCGATGGCGCAACTGGCGGCGCGCAGCAGATCGATGGCTTCGTTGGCCGCGTCGCGGGTGGCGAACTGGAAGTCCACCAGGCCGTCGCGCGCCGCCACGGCCGCGGCGCGTTCCCGCAGCACGGTCTCCAGCGCCTCGGGCACCTGCGCGGCGGTGAGCCGGTAACCCTTGCCGGCGATCAGCTCCCGCACTTTGCCCGACAGCGCCACCTTGCCCTTGTGCAGAATGGCCACCTCGCTGCAAAATAGTTCCACTTCGGCCAGCAGGTGCGAGTTGATGAAGATGGTGACGCCCTTCTGCTCGAGTTTCTCCAGAATTTCGCGAATGTGCCGGCGGCCCATGGGATCGACGCCGTCCGACGGCTCGTCGAGAATGAGCAGCGCGGGCGAGTGGATGATGGCCTGGGCGAGCCCCAGCCGCTGTAGCATGCCCTTGGAATACTTGCCGATGCGCACGGCGCCCCAGCGCTCCAGACCCACCAGCTCCAGCATCTGGGGGATCAGGCGCTTCCGCTCGGCCGCGCTCGTGCCGGACAGCGCGGCGTAAAAATCCAGCATCCCGGCGCCGGTGAAGTAGGTGGGGAAGCGGTGATTCTCCGGCAGGTAGCCGACCGGGCGGCGCGCCTCCGGTTCATGGACGGCGCGTCCGAATACGCGCGCCTCGCCCTCGGTGGGGATCACCGCCGAGAGCAGCAGTTTCACAAAAGTGGTCTTCCCCGCCCCGTTGGGCCCCAGCAGGCCGAAGGTGGTCCCGCGCGCCACGCGCAGAGAAATCCCGTCGACGGCGCGCACTTCGCGCCGCCGCCAGCGCGAGCGGTAGATCTTTTTCAGGTTGGAGGTTTCGATGGCGTAATCCGCGGGCATTAAACTCAGGATACGCCGCCGGGAGCCGCGTTGTTCCGCAAAGCCGGCCCGAACGCCAGCGCCCGGTGGCGTAGAATGGACGGATCATGAACTGGTTCCTCGCCAAAACCGACCCCGAAACCTATTCGCTCGACCAACTCGAACGCGACAAACGCACCGCCTGGGACGGGGTGAAGAACCCGCAGGCGGTGCGTGCCATTCGCGAGATGCGGCCCGGCGACGGCGTCTTCATCTACCACAGCGGCGGCCAGCCGGCGGTGGTGGGCATCGCTCGCGTGCTGTCGGAGCCGCGCGACGACCCGAAGGACGGCAAATCCGCGGTGGTCGACCTCGAGTTCGTGCGCCGCCTGGCCACGCCGGCAACGCTGGCCGAGATTCGCGCCTCCAACCGGTTCGCCGACTGGGCCCTGGTGCACCAGCCGCGCCTGTCCACCATGCGCGCCCCGGAGGCGTTCGTAAAGTGGATGCAGGCGCGCGCCTGAGGCTCAGCGATTCAGCAACCCCTCCACCGCTTCCACCATCATCCTCGGCAGGAACGGCTTCTGCAGGAACGCGGCGCGCGCGCGCACGCCGTCCGGGAAGCGCTCGGTGTTGAAGGGAAGGCCGCTGGTCAGCAGAATGCGCACCGAATCGCTGATCCCGGCGATGCGCAAGGCCAGTGCGTCGCCGGAGGTGCCGGGCATGTTCACATCGGCGATCAGCAGCCCATAACGCTCTGGCGCAGCGCTGAATTTCTCCAGCGCCTCGGCG
>CAYVPZ010000158.1:0-8931 GCA_964453955.1 uncultured Solibacteraceae bacterium
GCGCCGCTGTTCCTGCGGCCCACCGAAGCGCGGCGGCAGGAGTTCCTGGAGACAACGGCTCGCCACGGCGCGGAAGGTCTGGTGATTGCGCCGTCGGTGGACGGCTTTGCCGGAGGCCGCGAGGCCACCCGCGAGCTGATGCGCACCGGGTTTGCGCCCACCGCGATTCTGTGCGTCAACGACTGGGTGGCGGTGGGGGTGATCCGCGAGCTGCGCAATCAGGGCCTGGCCGTGCCGGGCGACGTTTCGGTGACCGGATTCGACAACATCACCATGTCCGAGTTCTGTTGCCCTTCGCTAACCACCATTCACATTCCGCGAGGCGAGATCGGCCGGCTGGTGGTGGCCGGACTGGTTCCCGACGCAGCAGATTGTCCGCCCATTCCGCGGCACGTTTATCTGGACCCCGAGCTGGTGCTGCGCGAGTCCACCGGGATCGCCCCGCCCGTTGCCGGCGGGTGAACGTCCTCAGCGGGCGTTCAGCAGACAGGCGCCCGCTACCAGCCCGCAGGCGCTCAGCCACAAACCCGCGCCGACGCCGCGCGAGCACCCGCGCAACTCACCCGTGGCGAAGCCGAGGGCGTTGCCGCCCAGCACCAGGAAACTGATGAAGACCACGAAGGAAACGTTCGGGGAGGCATGCCCCGTCCGGCTGCCGGCGAATCCGTAGAGCACCGCGGTGGCCGTGGCGCACAGGCCCATGACCACCGCCAGAGACCAGTTCCGTGCCGCATGGCGGCCAAAGAACAGGGAGAGACTGCCCGACCGGCGGGCCGTGAGCACGCCCAGTGGAATGGCGACGGACGCCGCTCCCAGATACACCGGCAGCACCACCACCAGCGCCGCCGAGAGCTGGGAAACTCCGCTGGCGATGAGGCCGCGGATGACGCCGAAACTGAAGGTGAACGCCAGGCCGTACGCCGCCGAGGAAAAGCCCGCGAACACGGCGATGCCCACAATGGCCGGATAGGAGCGGAGCGAGAGCGGCATGGGCAGCAACGGTCCCGCGGTGCCGTGGCGGCGCAGGAAACCTATGAGCACCGTGGTGAGCACGCACAACGCCAGGCCTGCGCCGAACAACCACGGGTGCGGCGGGCTTTCCACCGCGCTCGCGGCGAGGGGAAGCAGCGCGCCGGTCAGGACGGTTACGCCGAAGACGAAGGAGTTGGAAAAGGCCAGGCCCAGACGCGTCATGGTGAGGCCCCAGGCCACGCCGCCGAATCCCCAGAGCAGTCCCCATCCGTAGGCGACCATCCAATGCGACCAGGGAATGTGCGCCGCCGCGATCCAGAAAGCGGGTGGCGCCACGGCGGCCCACGAAAGCGGGAAGAGCACGTTGGCCGTCACCGACTGCGCCACCCACATCTGTTCCCAGCGCCAGTTCCGAAGATGCTTCACCGGAAGGGCGAAGGCCGCCTGAAAGAAACCCGAAGCCGCGAGCAACAGGAGCGTGCCAAGGTCAGCGTGCATTGGACGCCCCGCCCTCCACCAGCAGTTTGTACCGCGCCTCTTCGTCCTCCTGTTTGCGGAGCTGCTGACGCAGTTCGTTGAAGCGCGCCAGCAGGGCGGGAATCCGGGCGGCGTCACCGGGCTGGTCCGATTTCTGCAGCGCCCGGATCAGGCGGTAGAGCGCGGTGGCATCGGCAGGATTGTCGCGCAGCGCCATGCGGCACTGCTCGATGGCCCGCCCGGTCTGGCCCGATTCGAGATACAAGCGGCTGAGCACGTCGCGCGCCAGGGCGAAATCCGGCTTGAGCTCCACCGCGCGCGACGCGGCCTGGATGGCTTCCTGAAACTCGGGGCTGCCCACGGGAGCGCCCTGGGAGGTGAGGATCTCCGCCAGCAGGTAATAGAGGAATTCGTCGTTCGGCCGGATTTTGAGTTGTTCGCGCACCGTGGCCAGCGCCTTGCCGAAGTCGTTCTGCTGAATCTGCGAGAGGCCGCGGGCGAGGGAGCCGTATGCCTGGCGCGGGTCCAGGCGCTCGGCGGTGGCGAAGTCGGCGTCGGCCTGATCGTACTTTGCCAGTTGGACGTTGAGGACACCGCGGGCCAGATACAACTCGGCGGCCTGCGGCAACCGGTTCAGGCCGGCGTCGATCATGGCGAGGCCGGCGTCGAAGGATTTGTGGGTCAGGCTGATGGATGCGAAATCGACGTAGAAGCGGGTGTTCGCCGGGGCCAGCACGATGGCCTGGCGGAGGGCGGCCACGGCGCGCGGCGTGTCCCCCATGGCTTCCCAGACGGCCGACGCCAGATCGAGCGCGTCGGGATCGGCGTCTTTGCCGTCCATGAGCGGACCGAGCGTGGCGATGGCGCCGGCATTGTCCCCGGCCATGAACTGCGCGGCGGCCAGCCGATAGCGAACCTGGCGGTCCGCTGGATCGAGCGCGGCCAGTTGGCGGAGGATGGGAACCGCTTCCGCGGGCCGCTCGAGACGGGCGAGGCAGGCCGCATATTCGCGCAGGGCGGAGGGCTCGGCCGAGATGGCGTCGTCGGCCAGAGCGAAATGCCGCGTGGCGGTTTCGCAATCGCGCTGGTTCCAGGCCATGGCCGCGCGCATGGCGTGGGCCGTGGAATCGTTTGGACGGAGCTTCAGGAGGCGGTCGAGGAGGGGAATGGCGCGGTTGCTGCCGGCCTTGTACTCAATCTGCGCCGCGCCTTCGAGGGCGGCGAGGTAGTCCGGCGACAGGCGCAGCGCGCGGTTGTAGGCCGCCAGCGCGTCGGCATCGTGGCCCAGGGCGGACAATGCAATCGCTTCCATTGTGAGGATGCGGAGGTCGTTCGGCGAGCGCTCGAGAGCTGCCCGGGCGAGCCTGACGGCCTGCTCGTACTGGTGGGCGCGAATGGCCCGCGCGATTTCGGCGGTGGGATCGGCCTGGCCCAGGGCCAGCGTTGCGAACAAGATCGCGGCAAGCAGTCTGCTCATTGATCTTCTCGAAGCTTAGCAGCCCGTGGCGGAAGTGGTAACGAAGGCCGAACGCCGGCGAAAACGCCTGCTCCACATGAATGCCCCTGGCTCCCCTCAGACAGCAAATGAAAGCGATTCCATTTTTTGGTTGACTTCCGGTCTACCCGGTAGTATAAACTCACTAAGGCCAGGTTAGGTCGATTCACGATATTCGATAAAAATGGGCCACCGCGCGAGTGCGGGGCCATGTATCCGTAGAGGCCGGGGGTGTCCGGGACACTCACGAAAGGGCTTTCGTAATTGGTGCTTGTGGCGATGTCTGGAGGCGTCTGAGACGACGTGAGACTGGCGGTCCCCGAGGCGACCGGAATCAGGGAGGTTCTATGCTGAGCTTGCGGTCACATACCGCGTTGTATCTGATTGTCTTTGCCCTCACGGGCGCCTGCTGTTATGCGCAGTCGGTGTTCAGCGGGAATATTCAGGGAGTAGTTTCAGACCCGAGCGGCGCCGTCATACCGTCCGTCTCGGTGGGTTTGCGCAATGTGGACACGGGCGTTGTGGCCACCGCGACCTCAAGCACTTCGGGCAATTACCGGTTTAGCAGCCTGGCGCCGGGCAACTACATCGTCTCGGCGCAGGCGGCCGGGTTTCGGCAGACGGAAATCAAGGTAACGCTGGAAACCAATGAGACGCAGGGCATCAACATCACCCTGGCCCTCACCTCCGCCGCCGAAAGCGTGAGCGTGGTGAGCGAGGCTCCCACGCTGGACACCGACGACAGCCGCATTCAGGCAACGCTCGATTCGCAGACGGTCAGAGACCTGCCGGCACTGAACCGGAACCTCTGGGATGTTCTGGCGGTGGCGCCCGGCGTGGTGGGCACGGGCACGCATGGGGCTGGTGAATCCCCAGGAGGAGGCGCGGACAACTTCGGCACGCAGACCCCGGACATGAGCGCCAACGGACGCAGTTACACGGGCAATCGCGTCATCGTGGACGGCATGGACGTGACCAGCAACGTCCAGAACGGCAATGTCATCTACGCGCCGCCACCCGACGCGGTGCAGGAAGTGTCCATGCAGGCAAACTCGTGGGACGCCGAAAACAACCTCGGCAGCTCCATCCTGATCCAGGTCACCACGAAATCGGGCACCAACCAGTTCCACGGCACCGGCGACTATCTGTTCACCAACCAGGACCTGCTGGCGCGCACCGTCTTCACCCCTTCGTCGTATAACCCGTTCAAGCGCCAGGATCTGGTGGCCACTTTCGGCGGTCCGGTGGTTAAGAACAAGACGTTCTTCTTCGCCGAAACCGAGGCCCTGTGGTCGCAGACTTCCACCGGGAACAGCGTGCTCACCTATCAATCGCCGGAGTTCGTATCGTGGGCCCAGCAGAACTTCCCCAACAACCTGGGAACGAAAATTCTGCAGTCGAACGGGGTGACCGCGGTGGCCACCAGCGGCGTGGCCGAGACCGCCGCGCAGTACTTCGGCAGCTCCTGCGGGACCGCGGCGACGGCCAATATTCCCTGCAACATGCCGGTTCTGGATAACGGCGTCTCGAACCTGAGCCCGCCCTATAACGCCACGCAGTATGGCTTCCGGGTGGACCAGTACGTGGGGAGCAACGACCGCGTCTACGGCAACTACGCCAACGACAGCTTTACGCTGGGGCATCCCGCCAACGTGGTGGGCTTCTCGAATCACGACATCATGGCGAACTGGTACGCGCAAATGAACTGGACCCACACGTTCAGCTCCACCATCCTCAACGAAATGGGTTTCGCCGCCAACAGCGTCGGTGGGGCGAACGGCCAGGGCGGCACCGACAACGTACCGGACATCAGCGTGACCGGACAGAGCCTGGGCTTTAACAGTTCGTGGGGGCCCGGAGAATACCGGGCGCACAATTACAACTGGCGCGAAGTGTTGAGCTGGGTGCGCGGCGCCCACACGCTGAAGTTTGGCGCGCAGGGCAGCCACGCGGTGGAGTTTGGCAACTTCACCCCGGTGAACAACCGCCCCAGCTTCACGTTTAACAACCTGCTGGACCTGGTGGAGGACCAGCCCTACAGCGAGTCGTTTGGAGCGATTAATCCGCTGACCGGCGCGGCGGGTCTGGTGCTGTTCGACGGACAGGAAAACCCGTGGGGACTTTTCGTGGAGGATGACTGGAAGGCGAAACCGAACCTCTCGTTTACCTTCTCCCTGCGCTGGGACGACTTCAGCAACATCACCCCGGAGGGACCGGCGGTCAATTCCGGAGTCAACGAGAACATCATTCTCGGCTCCGGCAGCACCATCGCGCAGCAGATTGCCAGCGCCACCGTGCAAACCGAGAGCGGCGTGTATGCGCACTCGATGGACAACATCTGGAGCCCCCGCGTGGGCTTCGCCTGGGATCCGTCGAAGCGCGGCCTGTGGAGCATCCGCGGCGGGGTGGGCGTCTTCCACGACTGGATCAGCCTCGGGCAGGCGGTGGATGAAATGCGCACCAATCCACCGTCCTCGATCGGCTCACCGTGTATATCGGTGGTCTGCCCCATCCAGCCGCTGTTTGCGGAGGCCTCTTCAGCCACCTACCCGTTCAACTACCCGTTGCCGGCCATCCCCATTACGCCGGTGAGCGCCGCGGGAGGCTATGTGGGCCTGAACCCCAGTGTGTGGGGTCTGAGCCGGAATCTGACGGCGCCGCTGGCCGTCAACTACGTGGTGGGAGTGGAGCGCCAGTTGCCGTGGAAATTCGTGGCGGGCGGTTCTTACTCCGGCTCGAAGAGTTACAACGGCCTCGCCGGTATTAACTGGAATCGCACCGACGGCGATCTGATCACGAACAACGGCCAGCTGGTGCTTCCCAATTCCAATTTCGGAACCATGAACTACGTGAGTAACATCCTCAACGGAAGCTACAATTCGATGATTCTGACTCTCCGCCGCACGGTGGGCAACGTAGCTACGTTCCAGACCTCCTACACGCTGGCAAAAGCGATGTCCGATATTAACGCCAACACCCGGTTCGACCACGACGGCGGTTTCAACGTGCCCGATCCGGCTCTCTACAGCAGTTACTACGCCCCGGCAAACTGGGACGTGCGCAACCGCTTCTCGTTCTCCGGAGTGTACACGGTTCCGGGCATGAAGAGCGGCATCGGGAGGGAGATCACCTCCGGATGGGAGGTGAGCCTGATCAGCGCCATCCAGTCCGGCACGCCGTTCTGGGTGAACACCACCGCGGCTTATGGCTCCGGCGGCGACTACAACGCCGACGGCACCAACTATGACATTCCGAGCGCTCCGGCCAACTACTGCAGCGGCGGGTACAACCAACAGCAATACCTCACTGGCGTATTCCCCGCCAGCATCTTCACGGCGCCCGCGGCGGGCACGGAAGGAAACGTTCCGCGGAACAGTTGCCGCAACCCGGGCCTGGTGGAGGTGGATGCCAGCGTGCTCAAGAACATGCCGATCAAGTGGCTTGGCGAGCACGGCAGCCTGCGGCTGCGCTTCGATTTCGAGAACATACTCAACAAAGTGAACCTGACCGGCGTGGACCCCGACCTGGCGGACGCGACATTCGGGAAATCGCTCTCGGCGAACCTGCCGAGAACGATTCAGTTGGGCGCGAGGATTGCGTTTTAGACCCCTGAGCCAACCCGACGGCCTGCGGACCCTATCCGGTGCGCGGGCCGTCGATTTTTGTATGTTGACTACAGGTTTGTGCCGAAAGCGAGAAGACGACCGCCACAATCCTTCACCACAAACTCGCGCGAATTCCACTGCGTGTTGGCGAGATGCCGGGTGAACTCCACGCCTCGGGCTGCGTACTCGGAATAAAGCGCGTCCGCATCTTCGACGGACAGGTAGGCGTCGAGCAGTTCGTCCGAGTATTTATCGGGATTGGCGGTGGGCGGCTCGGCGCAGCGGAAATGAATGGGGTGCCGATCGCGCGCAACGATGGCGTAGACTGGCGGATCCTGCCACGTGCCCAGACATTCGAAGCCGAGCTTGTCTTTGTAATAGGCGAGGGCGGCGGGAATGTCCGTGGTGAAGAACTGAGGCGCGATGTGACGGATCATGAATCAAGTTTAGTGCAGATGGACGCCGGCGCTATTGCGCGGCCACCTGCCTCGTAACACGCGCACGCGGCGCGATATCATGCCAGTACTGACATGGATTGTTTTCAGCCAAGCCGGCGAGCCATGCTCGCTCTTCTCGGACTGCCCATCCTTTCCCGCGCGCAAATGGCCTCGCGCGGAGTCCACCCCACGGCGCGCGGCAAAGCATCGGGCCTGCCCTTCCACTGCCACCTGACGGACATCGCGGGACAGGCCGGGCTGACTGCTCCGGTGATCTATGGCGGCGTGGATGAAAACGCTTATATCGTGGAGGCCATTGGCTGCGGCGTTGCCTTCCTCGACTACGACAACGACGGGTGGCTGGACATCTTCGTCTTGTCGGGCACCCGCTGGGAGGGAACTCCGGTCGGGGCCACGAATCGTCTCTACCGCAACAATCGCGACGGCACGTTTACCGACGTGACCGGGAAGGCCGGATTGACGAACACCGGATGGTACTCCGGCGTCACCGTGGCCGACTACAACAACGACGGCTTCGAGGACATCTTCATCACCGGCTGGGGCCACAACATTCTCTATCGCAACAACGGCAACGGCACTTTCACCGACGTCACCCGCGAGGCCGGGCTGTGGAGCGAGGACGTGCGCTGGGGGACGGGGTGCAGCTTCGTCGATTACGACCGCGACGGGCATCTGGATCTTTTTGTGTCGCGCTACCTGAAGTTCGATCCGAAAGCGATTCCGGCCACCGGGCACGACCCCAACTGCAACTTCAAGGGGATTCAGGTGAACTGCGGGCCGCGCGGGCTGCCCACCGATACCCACTCGCTGTTCCACAACAACGGCGACGGCACGTTCACCGAGGTGAGCCGCCAGGCAGGCATTCTGAAGGCGGAGGCCGGCTACGGTTTGACCGTGGTGGCCGCGGATTTCAACGACGACGGGTGGCCGGACATCTACGTCGCCTGCGATTCCACGCCCAGCCTGCTCTATGTCAACAACCACGACGGCACCTTCACCGAAAACGGCCTGCCCATGGGCGTGGCTCTGAACGAGGACGGCCAGGAGCAGGCGGGCATGGGGCTGGGCGTCGGCGACTTCAACCTCAACGGACGGCTGGACATTCTGAAAACACACTTCACCGAAGACACTCCGGCGCTCTACGCCAACGAGGGGCGGCTGGGGTTCTCGGACGTGACCATACAATCGGGCCTCGGCGTGGAGACGCGGTACGTGAGTTGGGGCGCCGGCATCGTGGACCTGGACAACGACGGCTATCCGGATTTGTTCTGGGTCACCGGGAGCGTGTATCCGGAAGTGGGGAAGAAGCTGAAGGAGTATCCGGACCGCACGCCGCGGGTGCTGTTCCGAAACCTGGGCAACAGCCGGTTCGAGGAACTGATGGACGAGGCCGGGCCGGGCGTACCGGCCGCGCACTGCAGCCGGGGGTGCGCGTTCGGCGACTTCGACAACGATGGCGACATCGACATCGTCATTGTGAACAAGAACGAGCCGCCCTCGTTGTTGCGCAACGATGTCAGCGGCGACAATCGCTGGATCAAGTTCAAACTGAACGGGGTGAAGTCGAACCGCAGCGCGATTGGGGCGCGCGTGGTGGTTACCTACGGAGGGCGCCGGCAGGCCCAGGAGGTGCTGGCGCAATCCAGCTTCCTGTCGGTGGATGACAAGCGTCTGCACTTCGGGCTGGGCAAAATCGACAAGGTGGACGTGGAGGTGCGCTGGCCGAGCGGGTTGCGGCAGCAGTTCGCGGGCGTCGCCGCCAACCAGCTGGTGACCATCGACGAGATCCGCGGGATGGTGGACCGGCGCAGGCCGGGCGGCTGACGGCACGTTTCTGCAAGCGCCGCTCAATCCTGTAGAAAAAATACTAAAGGAGAGCAAGCCTGGCATATAATGGAAGCGTTTCCGAAAGGATGGACATGAA
>CAYVPZ010000159.1:0-8913 GCA_964453955.1 uncultured Solibacteraceae bacterium
ACCCCTTTCAGATACTTCAACGGCGTGGCAATGTCCAGCGGCAATCCTCAGTGTACTTTGCCCGTCCGCGCCGATAAGGAAACCGAGCGCACCCGCGCGACTGGAGAGCTTCGACCATGAAATCGTATTCCATTGGAAATCGCCTTGCCCTGGCGATGACAGCGGTTCTGGTTCTTACCATGCTGCTCAGCGGCGCCTACGTTGTCGACATTCGCGCGACGAAGACCAGTTTTGACCGCACCGCGGACTCCAGCGTGCGGAAAGTGCAATTGGGCAACGAACTGAACGTCTGCAAGAGCGACATGTATGTGGCGCAGCGCGGTTTCGTGCTGGGGGCCTTCCTGGGCGACAGCGCGCGCATGCAGGAAGAACACGCGGCATTTGAGAGACAGGCGGCGCTGTTCCATCGGACCCTCGGAGCGCTCAGGCCGCTGCTGACCACCGAGAAGGGCGGGAGCGTGGTGGCAACCATGGGGCAAAAGGTGGATGAGTGGACCGCGGAGTTCGCCGAAGTGGAACGGCTGGTGAACGCCGGGGACCCGTATTCGGCGCAGAAGCACTCGTTCGCGAAAGTCGCGCCTATCTACGACGAACTGGGCCAGGCGGCCGATCAGTTTGGAGAACTGGGAAAGCGGACCATCGAGGAAGAGCGGGCCGAACAGAACTCGGCTTACGTCCGCAGCCTGTGGACCGCGGCCATTCTGTCGCTGCTCACGATTGGCTGCGTGGTGTTCGTGTTCGTGATGACCCGCGGTCTCAATTTGCACCTGCGCCACGCCGTTACGAAACTGAGCGAAAGCGCGAATCAGGTGATGGCTGCCTCGTCGCAGGTTTCCTCTTCCAGCCAGCACCTGGCCGAGGGCGCCAGCCAGGAGGCGGCGGCGCTCGAGGAGACGTCTTCGTCCAGCAACGAGGTCGGCTCCATGTCGCGGCAGAATGCGCAGAGCTCGCGCGAAGCCGCCCAGGTGACCGCCGCGGTCAACCAGCAGGTGGGAGAGGCCAACGAAAGCCTTGGCCGGCTCTCGGAAGGCATGAAGGCGATCAACGGCTCCAGCCAGAAGATTGCGAAGATCATGAATCTGATCGACGAAATCGCGTTCCAGACGAACATTCTCGCGCTCAACGCCGCCGTCGAAGCCGCGCGGGCGGGACAGGCCGGCCTGGGCTTTGCGGTGGTGGCCGACGAGGTTCGCAATCTGGCCCAGCGATGCACCGCCGCCGCCCGGGACACGTCGGTGTTGATCGAAGAAGCGCTGGCCAGCGCGCGCGGCGGAACCGAAGAACTGAACGAGGTCAGCCGGGTCTTTGCATCCATCACCACCGGCACGGGCAGCGTCACCCGTCTGGTCACCGGAATCCGCGATGCCAGCGACGAGCAGTTCCGCGGCATCGAGGAAATCACCAAAGCCCTCTCGCAGATGGAACAGATCACCCAGACCACCGCCGCCAGCGCGGAACAGAGCGCCTCGGCCAGCGAAGAGATGCGCGGCCAGGCCACCACCATGCGCGACGTGGTCGAGGAGTTGCGCGCCGTGGTGGATGGCGCAAAGTAAGCCGAACCGCCAGACGCGCGGGGCCCTATCCGCAATACCGTTCACTTTGGGCTTCCCCCGTTAGCGGGACACCTTCGAAAACGCACGTGGGGCAGGATTGCATCCTGAGGCGGGTCTCCAACCCGCTCCGAGGGCCGATTGGCCGCAGGTTGAAAACCTGCCCCACCGCCGTTTTCATCTGGTCCGGAAGCCGGAACGGCCATCACCAACACGCGGGCGTCAACCGCGTTTTGCCCGGTACCGAAAGGACGCGACTGGCGTCGCGTGTCCCTCGCGCTATCCGCTGTTTTCCATCCGGTCGAGCAGGGTCATCATGCGTTGCGCCGCCGCACGCTGCCCGCCGAAGCGCAAGTCGTTGTAGGCGCGGGTGACGTCCTCCACCAGCAGAGCCAGCTCCGGCTCCTGCACCATGGCGGCGAATTCGAACGGCGTCAGCCACGCCGGCTTCTCGATCCCGCGGCGATGGAGCAGCCGCAGCATCCTCTGGTACAGCAGTGTGGCGTCGCCCGCGCGCACGTCCCCGTGCTGGATGCCGCGCACTCGCCCGCGCGTCCGCGCCGTCCGTATCAGTGAAGGCCCCAGCCAGATCAACACCGCCGCCACCAGCACGGCCACGAACGCCGGCATCCCGTAGCGCTGCGTCAAGCGAACGCTTCGGTCGCGTTGTGCGTTCCACCAGGAACCGCTGAGCAGGTCCGGCGGGCTGAAGCGGAAGCGCCGGCTCGATTCCTCCACCCGCGCCGCCAGGGTGAGCTGTTGCGAGAGGTTGTAGTCGAGAACCCAGTCCTGCCAGAAAACGGCAGCGGCGTCGGTCCACAGCGCGAGGCGGCCGGCGAGGCTGTTCTCGGCGCCCACCGGCGCCGGCGGCGTGGCATCCAGGGTCACCCAGCCGCGCTCCGGGAACCACGCCTCCACCCAGCTATGCGCGTCGGAGGCGCGGATCAGTTGCCGGCCGCTGATGGGGTTGTAAATGCCGCCCGCGAACCCGGTGGCCACCCGCGCCGGGATATCGAGGGTGCGCAGCATCACCGCCAGGGCCGAAGCGAAGTACTCGCAATGGCCGCGGCGTCTTTCGAACAGAAACGCCGCCAGCGGATCGGCCGGAGGGCGGCTGGGCTGGCGTAGCGTATAGGCGTAATTCTCCCGCAAATAGCTTTCAAGGGCGCGCGCCTTTTCGAGGTTCGACGCCGCCTTGCGGGAGACCGCAGCCGCCAGAGGAGCAATCCGCGGGTCGAGTTTCGGCAGTTGCAGGTAGATTTCGCGCAGCGCGGGTTCCAAAACGTCGCCGGCCGCCGCCATGTCCGCGCGTTGGGCGAAGCTGCTGGCCTGGTAGGTGAACCCGCCGGCCAGACCAAAGCGCGGGCGGTAGCTTCCCGCCGCCGTGCGCAATACAAACGGGACGTCCAGCCACAGATAGGCCGGGTCGCCGGCGAAGAACAGGGCGCCGCCGGCCTCGTCGCTGACGTGCACCACGTAGGTGATCGTCCTCTCGTCGCGAAAGCGCTGCAGCGACGGTTCCAGCACGAAGCAGCCCTGGCGGTTGCGCGCGAACGTCTCCGCCAGACCGGGCGGATTGAACCAGCGGTAACCGTCGAACAGCGCCAGGGTCCCGCCCTTCCACCGCAGCGGCGCCGGAGAACCGTCCTCCATGCCGATGTGCAGCACGGCGGTCTTCCGCTGCTCGATCTCGCCGGTGCCGCCAAGGTACACCTCATTTGAGAAACCGGTGGTGAAGTAGCGGCTGGAGACGAGGTGCTGCAGCGCGGCTCGCGCGGTCCGCGGCAGCAGGAAGAAGAGCCCGCAGGTCATCACCAGAATGCCCAGCGCCACCGCCCCGGTCAGCGACCCCAGGCGCACCGGGACGCCGCCTTCCGCCACGCGCACCAGCACACCGGTCCGCGCGGCCGATTTGCGGATTTCCCCCGCCGCGAAGGCGCCAATCGCGAAAATCAGAAACAGCGCCAGAAACACGAAGAAGTTCAGATTGGAGGAGATGACGCAGGCGGCCAGCAACTCGAGGAAAGCGACGATGCGCAGGTACACATAGTCCCGATTGGTGCTGGCGCTGACCGCTTTCACCGCCGTCAGGAACAGCACCAGACGCACAGTGGCCGTCATGAAGTCGCGCGAGAGGAACTGGAAATCGATGGCGTAGAAGACGATGTAGGCCAGTGCCAGCCAGGTGGTGGTGGCGCGGCGAACCTCGAAATCGAGCACGCCGGCAATCAGCAGCGCGCGTACACCCAGCGCCGCCGCCATGATGACGATGGTGACCGGGTCGAGGCGCCCGGACCCGGCGAGTGCCAGAAAACCGCTTGCCAGCATGCCCAGCAGTGAATACTGGAAGAATCGCTCCACCGCCGGACCGGGGGCGGGACTACCGCGCATACCACCAGTTTCTCACGCGCCACCGGCGGGCTTGGCCCAGGGGCGAGGGGACACGCGCGCGAGCCGCGTTCAAACGTAATTACTCAGCACAGGCGCGGCTGTCGCCGCGCGTCCACGTGACTGACCTATCCAATGGCTGGCGCGGGAACTTCCAGCAGGGCCACGATGTTCCGCATGCGCCCGACCGCCTCCAGCAGGCCGGCCGGCCGGTTGAGAGCGAGTCCCAGCGGCGCCAGACGGAGACGAAGCCTCAGCGTGGCAACCCGCAGATGGAACACAAACCACAGATGGACAAGGGAGGCGGCGAAATCCGGCCGGTCTTCGCGGGATTCGGCCAGCAGTGCCCGGCCCATGCGAAACAGCCGGTCGAAATCGACCGTCAGCTCGCTCAGGTAAAGCCGCGCGGCAACCCGGCGCGAAGAAGCCAGCTTCCGCCCCAACGATGCCCTGTACCCCGGATGAGAGGTCACGCACTCCAGATCCGCCGGATCGAAGAGCCTTTCGAGAGGGCGATACTTGTCGAGGGAGAAATCGTCCAGCCAGCTCGGGCCCGGCGCGTGGGCGCCGGAAGCCCGCCGATACAGGGCGAAAAGGAACGCCGCGAAACCTGCGGCGATCGTCAGAAGCGCTAGCGCGGTCGCGTAGATGGCAATCATAAATAGGCGGCGCGGTCACCCCGCCGCCATAATTCTACCTAAGACCTCGCTGCAGTGCAACGGTATATTTTAAAAGATAAACCCGAATCGCGTACGCAGGTGGCCCCACAATCTCCAATTACTTCTCGGCAACGTGCGACAAGATCCGGTTTATTGCCTCCAGTTGCGTGAGAAGATGAGCCTCCTCGCGCGGCTGGAAGCGGCGAACCGGGGAAACCACCGCAGTTTCTCCCTCGCGATCGAGAGCAACCGCCCAGAAAAGCAGGCAAATCGAGCTCATCACCATCCCCACGGCGCCGGGCAGCCACCGCACTCCGTGCCCCGAATTCAACAAAAACAAACTCGCGCCCTTGGGTACCAGATACGCCGCGTATCCCACCGAATAGACCACCGTGTTTCGGGAAACCCGCACCGGAAACCACACCATGAAGGCAGTGATCATCAGGACAAACAGGACCAGCGTGGTGATTACCGTCCGGTCCACCCGATGGAACCAGTCGAGGTGGCTGACCGGGTGTCCTTCAAACGCCAGCAGGGATGCCGAACCAACGGCGCTGGTTGTCACAAGGAAGGGAATCAGCCAGCGCGCCGTGGAGGCCAGCCCCGGCAGACTCTTCAGAACATTGCCGTAGATTTCAAGCACGGTAAAAAGATACAGGAACAGTTCAAAACTTTGCGTGAAAATGAAGAACCAGTAGTAAAACAGCATGTCCATCCGCACGATCCAGGTACAAAGGGATAAGGCGGTATTCGCGGCCAGCCAGACAACCAGCGCTGGATAGGACCGCGCCAGGCGGATGGAGACAATTCGGACCAGCAATGCAGCGAACGCGAGGATGTTGCACGCATAGAGTCCGATTTGCCAAAGCGGGACGCCAGTGAGAAGCACAACGGTATTGCTCCGTCAGACTACGTCGAGTCTATCACCGGCATCCCCGCCGCGGCAAAACCCGTTCCCTGGCCAGCCAGCGCGCCCTGGGCGCTATTGTGCGTAAACCGGGCAACCGGTGGGAGGACAGGGCGGGTCCGGCATATCCCGGGCCGCGCTGGCAACAACCACGAACTGCAACGCCAGTACCGTGCAAAACAGGATCCTTTTCAACATAGTTTCTCCTTGGCAATTGGGAAATAAGGCTCGTAAAAGCCTGCCCAAGGCTAGCCGGAAGAAGGTGAAAAGGAAGAAAGTCGCTACAGTATTTCTGTTTTCGGAACAACTCTCATTGGCGCGCGTGGTTTTCGGCGCGGTTCGGAGGGCGCCCGTTTCCGCTATGCAGGTTGTGGAAACATTCCTCGCCGAAGCGCGATATCATGGAGCGAGGAAGGCCACTGTGAGCGACCCCACACCCCCGCTGGAGCGCGATGCCAATGGTGTGCTCTGGCGCAGGACTTTATCTCAAATTCCCACGCTGTTTGGCCGGCTCACCTGGCTGGCGTCGCTGCGAAACCCCAACACAGGGCTCTATGAGCATCACGGACTGGCCGTGCTGTTCGGCCCGGAGGGATCCAATAAGGCTTTACGGCAGGGTCACCTGGCGTGCTGCCGGCAATGGTTGAAGAGCAGCCTCGATGAGCAGATGAACGACCTGCGCAGATACCTTTCGTCGCAGCCATCGGGCCCCGGCGAAATCATCGGCCACTGGAAGGAACTGGGGTTCTGGAGGGGCATTCTGCCGGCCTCCATCCGGGGGGCGGAGCGATCCTTGTACCTGGCGGAGGTGGAGACCCTGCTTACTCTTCTCCAGAGCGAGGCCAGCGCCGCCGCCGCTCGTCGAAACGCATCGCCACCGCCACCACCTGACCGATAATGTCCACTTCGTCCAGCGCAAACACCAGCGGTGCGCACCCCGAGGCCGGATGGGGCATCAGGGTGATGCGGTCCTTCTCCTGAACGCACCAGCAGCAGAAGTAGCCGGTGCGATGCTCAAGAAAGTAAATGGGGCGCTCCAGTTCGGTGCTCCAGCCCGCCGCGGCGACCTTCCGCTTCGTCTCGTCCAGCACCACGAAGGTTCCCGGTTGCAGCAGCGGGTACATGAACCAGTCTTCAGTCCCGATGAAACCGTAGCGCTGGCCGGCCGTGGGATCGGCCGCCTCGAGCAGGAGCAAAGGCACCTTCCCCCAGCGTGAAATCGCCCGTGTCAGGTAGTTGGTCCGGTTTGGGTCGAACCCCGGTTCGAGGCTGATCGGGCACAGAACGCTCCCGTCTTTCCAGGGTCCGGAACGAATGGTGTGGGTCCTCGTCGTCGGGGCAAACTGGCCGTCGGCGAGCATGGAGGACAATGAGATACCGTACCAGCCCAGTACCTCTTCAAAGTCCAGCCGATAGATGGCGCAGAGCGAATAGAGCTTGTGCAATGAGGGAGTAAGACCTTTATTTTCAATCTCGGACAGGCGGGATGCGACAACCGAGTAATCGTCCCGGCCGTGTTTCTCGGCGATCTTCCGGCTGGCTTCCTCAACCTCGCGGGTCTTCAGGTTGAGCCGCTCGCGTTCCTGTCTGAGTTTCTGCCCAGGCTCGTCCATGGTATGATGCCTCCGTCCGTCAAAGCGAGTGCAACGGGCGGCTGAATTGGTACCGGTACCGCTCGGATTATAGCGACAGGAATTCCCCGGTGGCAAGGCTGGCCGGATCGTTTTGTTCTGAAAACGGAACAAAACCTCCCGTGAGGTGGCTCTTTTGCAAATTGTAGTCGGAATCTCGGGAGCCAGCGGCTCCATCTACGGCCTGCGAATTCTGGAAAAGCTGCGCGCGTTCAGTGAGGTTGAAGTGCATTTGGTGATGACCCGCGCCGCGGAACGGACCGCCTGGCTGGAAACCGGACGAACCGGCAACGATTTCCGTGCGCTGGCGCACCATCACTACCCGGTGGAGGATATCGGCGCGCCGCTGGCCAGCGGGTCGTTCGTCACCGCCGGGATGGTGGTCGCACCGTGCTCGATAAGGGCCATGTCGGCCATCGCGGCGGGCATTTCGAGCGATTTGCTCACCCGTGCCGCCGACGTCTGCCTGAAGGAGCGGCGGCGGCTGGTGCTGATGGTCCGCGAGTCTCCCTACCACCTCGGCCACCTTCGCACCATGCTGGCGTTGACGGAAATGGGCGCAGTCGTGGCTCCGCCGGTTCCGGGCTTCTACCATAAGCCGGAGACCGTCCTCGACGTGGTGGATCATTCGGTGGACCGCGCGCTCGATCTGCTGGGGCTTCCGGCGAGCGACGCGCGGCGCTGGAACGGCCTGGAAGCGCCCCGGAAGGGCGGCGAGCGGTGACGAAAGTCAGAACGGCATTTCAGGGCGAACCGGGGGCTTTCAGCCAGGAAGCCGTCCGCCAGCTTCTGGGCGACCGCGCCACGGTTGCGCCATTCCAGCGTTTTGACGAGGTATTTCGCGCGCTATCGGACAAAACCGTCGACGCCGCCGTGATCCCCATCGAGAACACGCTGGCCGGCTCCGTGCACGAGAATTACGACCACCTGCTCGAGTACGACGTGCGCATCGTCGCCGAGACGAATGTGCGCATCGTGCACAACCTGATTGCCCGGCCGGGGGTGCGCTTCCGGGATATCCGGCGCGTCTTTTCTCATCCCGTGGCGCTCAACCAGTGCCTCGATTTCTTCTCCAGTAACCCGGGCATAGAAAAGGTTCCCTATTACGACACCGCCGGCAGCGTGAAAATGATCGCCGGCGAGAAACTCGACGACGCCGCGGCCATCGCCTCCTCCATTGCGGCATCCATCTATGGGGGGCACATCCTGCGCCGCTCCATCGAGGACGACCGGCGTAACTACACCCGCTTCTTCCTCCTGCGGCGGGCGAAGGAAGTTCCGCGGCGGGGCGCCGGCGGCGAGCATTGGAAGACCTCCCTCGTGTTTACCACGCGGAATACCCCCGGGGCGCTGTTCCGAGCCATCAGCGCTTTCGCGCTGCGGGACCTGAATCTCACCAAAATCGAGTCGCGCCCGCTGCGCGGTAAACCTTGGGAGTATTTGTTTTACGTGGATTTTCTCGGCCGCGAAGACGAGGAGCGCGCCCGCAACGCCCTGAACCACCTGCGCGAACTGGCCGACTTCCTGCGCGTGCTGGGCTGCTACCCGCGCGGTGAGTGAGTGGGTGCGCTCACGCACACCCTGGGTCATGACGACTGCCGGAGTGGGTGACTTCACACAGACCCGGGCGCCCGGCGTGCTGTTAAACGATTGAAACCACGCCGACATGGAGTCTGCATCAATCTGGCAGGCCGATTGCCATCATTAAATCAAACCGCAGCTAATCGGCATGACCGCAAGACGGGTCATCACGGTTCTCCTCCTAACAGGTCCCGTCT
>CAYVPZ010000160.1:0-8820 GCA_964453955.1 uncultured Solibacteraceae bacterium
AGCGGATGCGGAACTCCTTTTCGAACGGCTCGATGTGGATGTCGCTGGCGCGCTTCTCCACCGCCTGGGCGATCATGGCGTTCACCAGGCGGATCACGGGCGCCTCGCTGGCCATGTCGCGCAACTGCTCCAGATCCTCGGACGCCTCGCCGGCGGCGAAATCCATCTCCGCCGAGCTTCTCGATGCGTCGCCGAAATAGCGCTCGATGGCGTCGATGATTTCCTGCTCGGGCGCCAGCACCGGCCGCACCACCAGGCCCGTGCAATGGCGCACCGTGGCGATGGTCTCGAAATCCAGCGGATCGGCCATCGCCAGGGTGACCGTGTGGTCTTCAAAGGCCACCGGCAGACAGCGGAACTGCCGCAGAAACCGGGGCGAGAGCGATTCGGTTTCGGGCGAGATAGCCACCTGACCGTCAATGGAAACCAGCGGCACCCCGAGCTGGTCCGACAGCGCGGCCAGCACGTCGCGCATGGCGATGAAGCCGAGGTCCACCAGCGCCTTGCCCAGCTTGTCGCCGCGGTCCTTCTGCAGTTCCAGCGCGCGATCGAGGTCCTCCTGGGTGATCAGCTTCCTCTCCATGAGGATCTCGCCGAGACGCTTGCGAGGGGTCAGCAGAATGGGCGCCGGTTCGGACAATTAGTATTCCTCCGTCGGAAAGTGGCGGAAGCCGGCGCAGGCCAAAGGCCTGCTCCACGAGGACTGCAAACCATTCATCTGCCGCCGTGGAGCAGGCGTTTTCGCCTGCATTCGGCCTTCGGATCCGTTTTCATCCGTGTTCATCGGTGGCCCTTAGTATTCCTCCGCCTTGATGACGCCGGCCAGTTGCGCCCCGCCGCCGGCGTTCAGCGCGGCCACCAGCGCGCCCTTCTGGCCCTGCATGACGATCTGGCAGGGCAATCCCGCGGGCTCCCAGGCATAGCTGGTCAGCGAGACCGCCAGCACCACGCGATCGGTGTCGGCTAGCGTGTCCAGAGAAGACGCCGTCTGCGCCAGAGCGTCGCGCATGGCTTGTTCCAGTTGCGGGAGGCGCTCCACTTTCTTCTGATGGTGCCGGGCGATTATCTCTCTGGTCGGGTTTGGCATGAACGGGCTGATGGGGGCCGTCGCCAGGTTCACTTCGGCGGTGAACACCGCGCCATAGCCGTCCAGATAGACGCCGTGCGTGGTTCCCAGCACGAAGAACGGCTCGTCCGGCCAGATGTGCGCCAGCTTTCCATCGATGCTCCTTTGCGTGGAGACGATGGAAACCATGGTGGCGTGGCCCTGATCGGGACTGGCCGCGTATCCGAAACCGGCGGCAGCCAGCAAAACTACGAAAAAGCGCTTCACGGTCTCACCTCCAGGCCAGTGCTGGCCATTAACATACGCGCCTGCTCCTTGTGTACGATTTCGAGATTGGCCGCGACGGCCAGCATGTCGGCCTTGCGCTCGAACTCGTACCTCTTCTCGACGCCGGCCAGCAGCTCCGCGGTGTGGCGCTGGTCGCGGGCCTCGGCGTCGGCCACGGCCTTCGAAACCGCCGCCGCCACCACGCCATTCACGCGCGCGCTCACCCCGGCGGACACGCGCCGCTCCACCGCCGCGGTATCCACGGTGGCCGCAATTTCCGGGGCCGGACGGAGGAAGCCGTGCGCCAGGATCGCGCAGGCGAGAAGCGCCGCCGAAGCGAACCCCATGGCCGGCCCGGAGCGCCACACGCGCTGCCACCAGCGCGGCTCGAAAACCTTGTCGGAAACAAAAGCAATGCGCCGCGGCACTTCCTCGTCCCGCAGCGAAACCAGGGCGAGGTGGGTCAGGCTCAGCCGCTCCATCTCCTCGCCGCAAACAGAACACTCGCGCACATGGCCGGCCACCAGCGCCTTTTCGCTTTCCGGCAGCTCGCCCAGCACGTACGCTTTCAAATCGACAGACGAACAGGTCATTGCACACCTCGCGCACCAACTGGAGCGAGGGTTTCCTTCAGGAGATCGAGGGCGGCGTACAAGCGGGATTTGATGGTAGAGACGGGACAGCCCAGAATCTCCGCCATCTCATCGAACTTGAATCCCTGGTAAACCTTCAAAAGCACGGCCTCCCGCTGGTCGTCGGAGAGGCGCGTGAGCGCGCTCTGCACCGCCAGGGTGAGTTCCACCGGGAACAGGCGCGCGCCGCGGTCGGCCACCGTGGGGTCGCCGGCCAGCGCGGTCTCCGGTCTGTTTTTTCGCAGCAGCGAGAATGCCTCGTTGTGGGCGATGCGGAACAGCCACGACGAAAAACGATCCGCATCCTCCAGCTTTTTCAGGTTTTGCCAGGCCTTGAGGAAGACATCCTGGCTCAGGTCCATGGCTCCCTCGCGGTTCCCAACCAGCCGCAGCAGGTAGTTGAAGATGCGCTTCTCCCAGCGGGAGACAAGGATGCCGTACGCATCCACGTCACCCCGCCGCGCTTTGGCGATGAGGTCGCGATCCTCTACCTCCCGAAAGATCACTTCGGCTCCGTTCTTAAAGACGCGGTCGGTTCAGGAAAAGACGGACGGTGCGGGTAACAGCCTGTGGCGAAAGTGGCCGTTCGTCCAATTCGGGGACAGGCGATGACATTCCGCACCGGGAAGCCACTGAGAACGATCCAGCGGCCGATGCGGAATCTCGTTGCCTGTCCCCGAATTGGACGAGCGGATACTTCTACCACAGGCTGGCTAAGGGACCATTATCGCAGGCCCTAGTTCGCGCGATCAGGGCTGAGGCTCTGATGAGATCGCCTCGCCTCCTGCCTCGACTCTTGCAGGTTCAAGGTCTGGCTCTGACGCGAGTTGCAACGGACGCCTCAGCCAATAGAATCGACAATGGATGTTTGCTCCGGGGCGGTTGTGGACAAATCTGACCTCGGGGACATACCCGAACTCCCGATCCACCGTCCACCTGACCTCCCGAAATCCCGCCACCGGGCGGCACTCTTCAAGAGGGTCGTCGATGGCGGGTTCGGAGTCTCCCCTGAGGAGTATTCGCGCTCCTCGCTCCAGCCAAAACGTCGGCTCCTCCAGGTCGTGCGCGTGGGAGAGGCAGCAGATCGCGTCGTGGAGGAAGTGGGCTGCGGCAGGGACGACAGCTCGCGCGTCGGCGTACAGATCCTCCGGGTCCCTGAGACTGTGGAACTGATTCTGTCGAAGATCATTGATCCCCTTCCATTCGGTCTCGCGATGCGAACCCGCAGTGCTGGGGTGATTGTTCCCCATTATGTATGCTCGAACCCCGGCAAGCATGGTCTTACGTCTTATAAATTCCGCGCCGCACGCTCGACACTTCCCCTTTGTTTCCTCAACTCCGGAGCTAACCCCCATCTGCTCGGCAAGCGCTGGTTCGAGCGCTTCAAGTCCCATATAGCCGTACTGAAACGCGGAGAGATCGTCGGTTTGCTGTTCCTGCAGGGCCCGCCGGTAGAGGCCGGCCGCACGACGGAGGCGTCCGCCCATTCGCAGTCCGTCCCAATGGGCGATTACGCCGCAGATGGGAGATTTGTAATTCGGTGACTGGCTCCTCTGAATGAAGGTGACGAAGCGCTACAGAGAAGAGGAACGGCGTACTGCTCCTCAGCGTGACGTCCATCAGTTGGATGAGCGAGGGACCGCCCACGGGCATTCCTGTCACCACTGCCAGCCCAGCGAGGACGTCCTCCGTCAGGCGGATGCCGAGAGATGCGGCACGCAACATGTCCAACTCATGACATTCATACTCGAGGTGAACCACCGCGCGACCGTGTGCCCGCTGCCCGCCCCCCTCCGGGTGCGCGGGCCGCAGGAATACTCTGCAGGGATACTGTCCTACGTTGATACCAAATGAAACTGGTTGCTCAAGCCCTAATGAGTGCACCTGCTCGGTGAGGATTCTATACCCCTTCAAGCCGTCCGAATGGGGTTGATCGGGGTTCTTCTTCTTGGACATCGTGATCCTGAATACCTCCAACGGAACTATACAAAAACATTCCAGGAGACGCGGTCGGCTCAGGAAAAGACGGACGGTCGGGTAAGGGACCACGGGGAGCGCGACCCGGATGCCGCCTTGTTTCGCGCAAGGGTCGGTGGAGCGCTGCGAGCGCCTTGGGGTTATAGCTGGAACAACGCCACGCCGGAATTAGGCGCCGCTTTGCAGAGAGCGTTATCCAGACTGGCAAGCGGCAAGCCTTCGCGGATGGCCAGGTCAAGGTAGGCGGCGTCATAGACGCTCAGCCCGTGACGGTCGGCCAGGCGGAACACGTCGTCGTAAGAAACCGGATCGGCCAACCGAATGGGCAGCGCTTTGATGGACTCCAGGAATTCAAGAGCGTCGGCATGTGTGATGCGCTTGCGTCGCAATCCCATCAGGACGGCGTTACGCACCTCATAGGCCCACAGACGGGGCGCTACGGCCTCGAGAGGAGCGGAAATCGCTTTGAGAATTCCATTCGTGTAATCGGTGCGCTCATCCGGGAAGCACCATGCGGCCGCGAGTGAAGAGTCAATGACAAGGGCTGGCATCACAGGCGGTCATGGTTGATGTAATCGTGAACAGTCCAGCCTTCGGGATCGGGCTTCACGCGCTCCTGTAGTTGGAGAATGCGGGCCGCCGCTTCCTGCGGGGAACGGGACGCGATCGATAACGCTTCCTCGTCGGCGAGGTTCTTCAGCCATGCTTCCAGCGTCAGTCCCTGCGCGGCTGCTCTCGCCTGCAGCGCCGCCGCCTGCTCGTCCGGAAGTTCGATGGTCACGTTCATGGGTCGAGTCCTGCTATCTCCAGCGTACAGGATGTGGGGAGGTCCGGGATCGCTCTTGCGCGCCCTGGCTCGCATAGTGAGCCTGGGCTGTGAAACGGGCCATGTTCGCGGTCGTCCACTGCCGAATCCGTGTAGCAGACGATTGAGGCACAATGGCGACATGGAGTCCGTCGTCGTTCGCGATCCCTCCATTATGTCTGGTGCGCCGACTTTTCGAGGCACACGGGTATTGGTGCGCACTCTCTTCGAGTACCTCGAGGCCGGACACTGCATCGAGCGCTTTCTGGAGGGGTTCCCCACCGTCAGCCGTGAGCAGGTTCTGCAGGCTTTAGAAGAAGCGAGAGAATCCCTGCTCGCCAACCGGTGAATGCGGGTTCTCCTGGACGAGTGCGTCGACGAGGGATTCCGTCATCACTTTACTCGTCACGACGGCTGGCTCTGGGGCCGGGCGAGGTTGTTCGGATCGGCACTCGCTAAAGGGGCGCGCCCTCACTCCGCCGCCACCGGCAGCCAGATGGTAAACACCGTGCCCTTGCCCGGCTGCGAGGAGACGCCGATATTCCCGTTGTTCTGGCGAATGATCCCGTAACTTGTGGACAGGCCCAGACCGGTGCCCTTGCCCTGCTCCTTGGTGGTGAAGAAGGGCTCGAAGACGCGCGCCTGGACGTCGGGAGTCATGCCTTCACCGGTGTCGCGTACGCGAATCACAATGTAATTGCCCGCCCCCACCCCGGCCAGCGCGGCCGCCTCCGCATCCAGCGTCGCCGCCGATGCTTCCACCGTGATGTCGCCGCCCTCGGGCATGGCGTCGCGGGCATTCAGGGCAAGGTTCAGAAGCACCTGCTCCACCTGGCCCGGATCGGCGCAAACCGGCGGAAGCCGGGGAGCGATGGTGGCCGTCAGGTGCACGCCGTCGCCGGCCACCTGTTTCAGAATCGGCTGCACCTCGGCAACCAGCGCAGCCACATCCACCATGGTGGAACGAACCAGCTGGCGGCGGCTGAAGGCCAGCAGTTGCTGGGTGAGATCGGCCGCGCGCTCGGCCGCGCGCGCCACCTGTTCCAGATCGCCGCGCGCCGGATCGCCGGGTCCCAGCTTCCCCAGCAGCAGGTTCGTGTAGCCGGAGATCACCGTGAGCAGGTTGTTGAAATCGTGCGCCACGCCGCTGGCCAAACGCGCGATCGCGTCCATCTTCTGGGCCTGCAGCACCTGTTGCTCCAGCAGTTTGCGCTCGGTGACGTCGGCGACGGTTTCGATCAGGCCGATCACCGCCCCGGTGGAATCGCGCAGCAGCGCGTTCCATAGATTGGCATCCAGCGCCGACCCGTCGCGGCGCAGGCAGCGCACCTCGATGCCGGTGGCCGCGTGGCCGTCCCGCGCCTGCGCCAGGCGATCGGTCAGGCTGGACTGGCCGGGCGCGGTGATGGGGGGCAGTGGCCGGTCCAGCACTTCGCCTTCCTCCCAGCCGAACATTGTCCGCGCGGCGCCGTTCCAGCTTCGCACCGTGCCATCCGCGTTCACCGAGTAGATGGCCAGCGGCGAAGCCTCCACCACGGTGCGCAGGGTCAGGTTGGCATTGCGCAGCCGCTCCTCGAACTGGTGCCGGCCCGTTACATCGCGGGAGTTGACCACGGTGCCGCCCACCCCGGCCCGGTGGGAAAGGTCGCGCGCGTAGGACTCCACCGTGCGCCAGCTCACGTCCTTATGCCGAAAGCGGTACTCGAAGGCATGCCCGCCGCCGTACCGCAACATGTCGCGCACCATGAGATGATCTTCCGGAGCGATCAGAGAAAAAAAGTCGAGGCCGATCAGCTCCTCGGGCCGCCAGCCGAGGATGCGCTGGTGCGACGGGCTGGCGTAGCGAATGATGGCATCCGGCTGCACGATGGCCACCAAATCCAGCGCGCTCTCGATCAACGACCGGAAATGCTCTTCCCGGCGATGCAGCACTTCAACGGCGTGGCCGCGCTCGGTCGCATAGCGCATGGCGCGCAGCAGCAGGTGGCCATCCGTCTGGCCCTTCACCAGGTAGTCCTGCGCGCCCTCCCGGACCGCCCGTGCCGCGGTTGCCTCGTCGTCCAGGCCGGTCACCACCACCAGCGGGAGCGCCGGGAAGGAGGCGTGTAAATGAACCACCGCTTCGATGCCGGAAGCGTCGGGAAGACTGAGGTCCACCAGCGCGACGTCGAAGTCCTCGGCTTGCAGCCGTTCGATGGCCGCCCCCAGCGTGGCCACGTGGGTAAGTTGCAGCCGCCACGCGCCCGCCTCGCGCAGAAGCTCGCCGAACAGATGCGCGTCGGCCAGATTATCCTCGATGAGGAGCGCGCGGGAAACCACCGGATTCATTCGCGTCTTCTCCGCGTCAAGGTAGATGAGATTCTACCATTTGCCCCGGGGACACATGGTCAGGAGCCGGCCAGGCCTCTCCATCCCGAGACGGCCCGCCTGGCTCACGGGATTTCCGCTATTTTTTTCGCCGCGCCCTTTTTCCCGGCGGTTTTCTTGCGGAATGCCGCCCAGCGTTTCTTCTGCGCGGCGGCGATGCGCTTGCGCGCCTCCGCGCTCAAACGGCGCCGGTGGCGGGGCGGGATCTCGGCGGTCTTCGCGGCGCCGGCGCCGCGGCGGCTCTGGCTCAGCCGCGAACGGACCTCCTTGATCTGGTCCTCGATTCTCTGCCTCTGTAACTCAAGACCTTCCAGGGCGGCCTCAAGGAGAGCTTCTTCTTCCACTGACTTAGTACGCGGCATAAACTGATCTTACTTCGGGTGGTCCGCTTTGACCAAGCGTTTTATCGAGTCGCAGACCAGGGTAACCGGACCTTGATTAGTCAGTGACACCTCCATTTCCGCTTGAAATACACCGGTGGTTATACGCTTGTTACATCGTGACCGCAGCGTCTCTACAAAGTAGTTATATAGATTACGCGCTTCCTCGGGCGCGGCCGCCGCGCTGAAGTCCGGCCGCCTCCCCTTCCGGCAGTCCCCGTAGAGCGTAAATTGCGAGATCACCAGCAGCTCGCCGCCGGTTTCGGCGAGGCTTCGGTTCATGCGGCCCTGCTGGTCGGCAAAAACGCGCAGGTTGACCACTTTGTCCGCCAGATACTCGGCGTCCTGTTCGGTGTCGGTGCGCGCTATGCCCACCAGCACGGCCAGGCCGGGCCCGATGGCGCCTACTACCTCCTGGCCTACGCTTACACTCGCCTGTCTTACTCTCTGCAGAACTACTCGCATGCGAGTATTATCCTTCCCCGCTGAGGCGTTTGCCCGAACGTGCGCCAGGTGTGTTTGCGGATGGCGCGGGAAACCATGGTTCCAGCAGAATAGTACTGTGATTTACCGGCGAAGGCGTAAGAACCGTGGCATGGCGGGCGGCTGGTTCAACCTGGAACAGGAACGCACCAGGTCTCGCCTCTCCGGGTTTGGCCATGGCGACTTCATCCGTCTCCGCGACGAGTTCGGCAACATCTGGCGCGGCTCGGCCGAGGAAGGTCCGGACGACACGGTTCGCTACCGCTTCCGCGACACGCTGGGCCGCAGCGTCACCGGCGTCTCCGACACCTGGGGGCTGGTGTTGCGCGACGAGTTCGGCAAGACCTGGCGCGGTTTCGTCGAGTAGTCCGCCCCGTGGTCACGCGGCCGAAGCCGCGTTCCGGCATGGCCGGGTGTTAAAATCTTCCCGTGCCTGCTACTGCCCACGCCTGGTCGCGGGAGGAAGTGCGCCGCCTGCTCCCGGTCTCTGAACGGCAGCTCCGCAGTTGGGAGAAACAGCAGTTCATCGCCTCTTCGGACAGCTTTGGCTTCCCTGACCTGCTGGCCCTGAAAACGCTGGTGGCGTTGCGCGACAGCAAAATACCGGCCGGCGAGATCCGGCGGACGCTGCAGGCGATTCGCGCGCGCACGGGCGACGCCGGCAACCCCCTGACGGAGATGAAGCTGTACTCCGACGGCCGCCGGATTCGCGTCCAGTTCGAGGGGCGGCGGATGGAGGCCAGGACCGGCCAGCTTTTGCTCGATTTCGATCAGGCCGATATCTCGCGCCTGCTCTCGTTCCCCGGCCGGGACCGCTCCGGGGAGGCCAGCGCCGGCCCGCCA
>CAYVPZ010000161.1:0-8813 GCA_964453955.1 uncultured Solibacteraceae bacterium
GACCGCGGCCGGCCGCAAGCGCCTGCGGGAGGAGACGGATAGCTGGAACCGTCTGGTCTCGGCCATGGCGTCGGCATTGCAGGCCCGGCCGCAGGAGGGGTGAGCTGTCGCTGCCCGTCCGCCCTTCATCCGTTTTTTAGCCCCTTTCGTCCGATTTCCGCCGCGACGGCCTGCTTCCTGCCGCATACTGCGGGCATGAGAATATACGCCATCACCGGCGCGCTCCTGCTGGCGGGCGCTTTCGGACAGGTCACGCCAATCACCTGGCATTTCACCTGCGACTACTACAATTTTGACGTGAAGGGCCATCTCTACGGCCGCCAGCGCTATGCGGCGTCGTACACCCGCGGACTGCCCGGATACGCGGTGCGCTGGAGCGATATCACCCTTGCCGGCGCCAGCGGATGGTCCGATAACTTCGGCCCCGCGCAGAAGCAGGATTTCATGGAGGGCTTCAGCTACCCGCACGCCGACGCCGCCAACATGACCAAACCCGGCTTCTTCCGGGGCTTCCCGCCCATGGCCATGCAGCAGCGCAATCTGGTCTGGGATACGCACATGTTCGAGGGGTTTGCCGGGAAGCTGGACAGTCTGACGCTGAACACTCCGTATCACCTGCAGGACGTCGCCGAAGTGGATCTGGCGGGCGCGGGCACCTTCCGGAACAAGGACGTGCAACTGATCCTCACCGCCAATGCCACGCGCAACGGGCAGGAATGCGCGGTGATCGATTACCGCGCGCTGTTCAACGGCATTGACGGCAAGACCCCGGCCTTCGCGCTGGTGGGGCGCAGCGATTACTGGGGCCAGATCTGGGTCTCGCGTGCGACAAAACAGATTGTGTACGCCACGTTGTACGAAGAGGTGCTGGGCGAGCTGACCCTGCCGGGCCAGGACAAGCCCATGACCATCAGCGTGGTGCGCGTGGGCGTGTTCGAGCCGACCGGGCGGTAGACCGGCGGCGGATTACTGGATGCTGTAGCTGACCTGCTGGGCCACCGATTCGGCGCCCTGCGTCACTCCGATCTGCACCTCCCAGTTGCCCGATTTGGCGGCAGTTCCGATCATCATGGGAATGCGGCCGGATGCGTCGGGCGCCGGGAGGTCGGCCGTTTGCGTGGCCACCACGTCGCCGTTGAGCGCGAGCTGCACCGCCATGCGCGGCCGGGCCTTGTTCGCTTTGTTCGGGAAGGCGACGAAATAAACATAGGGGGTGGCGCCCGAGCTGAGCACCGCGGCTAGCAGGGGAATCACGCGCTTGCCCTGCGCTTCAAACGGGTCGCCGGTGTCGCTGGCGCCTTTGCGGTCCTCGAGCTGGCGAATCAGCATCACGTCGCTCAGCGCGAGGCCGCGTTGCGGACGATTGTAGAGCCAGGTGACCCGCGCGCCGCAGCGGTCGCCGTGCCAGTCGAATACCGCCGTCTCCACGGTGTAGAACCCGGGCGCAAGCAGGAGGGGGCGTTCATAACTCAGCACCGCCTGCCCGCCGGCCATATCCGCGGTGAGTTCGCGGCTGACCCTCTCCACCAGCTCGCCCTGCGCATCGCGGACCACCGCCACCATGTGCGCGTGAACGGTATGCCTGGTCTCCGCCGGCGCCGCTTTTTCCGTCAGACTGCTCCTGGGCACCTCCACGGCGATGGCGTATTGCGAGAGGCCATCCCCGACCGGGAAGCGAACGGCACGCACGCCGAAATCGAAGTCGTGCGGGAGCGGGCTGGTGTCCAGCGCGTCGAGGGCGGCGCGCGCGGCCGGCTTCACGGTAGGCAGGTAGCTGCCGCCGGGCGTGACCGCGTTATAATCCACCTCCAGCGGGCGTTTATAATCGCGCGTGTCGAAGAGCCGGAACGTCTCGCCCGGAGGAGCGATCTGCAGCACCAGGGCCACCTCGGTCCGGATGCCCTGGAATTACTCGACGCGCATCTGATGGGACCCGGCGCTCAGCACCATCTTTCCGACTTCCTCCTTTGTCGGATGCAGGCCGTCGTTGTTGATGATCATGCGATCGTCGATGAACAGGTCGGAACCGTCGTCGGAGGCGAGGGAGAAGCGGTACTCACCCGGATTTCTGATCCAGAAGTACCCTTCGTAGTCGATGGCAAAGTACTCGACCCGGCCTCGCACGCCCGGGAAGTACTCCTCGAAATCCTGCGTCGGGATGTTCAGCGCGGTGGCGTACACCTCGCCCACCGGCTTCAGCCCTTTGAAGACCGGAAGGTGAAACGAGCCCTCCGGCAGATAGTAAACCTTGCCGTGCAGCGCGTCCGGAATGGAGACGGGCGTGCCGAAGATGCAAAGGTCCTTCCGCTTCATGCTCACCGCCGGCAGGGCGAGCAGTCCCGGAAGAACCATCAGCGCGAGACACCGTATACGGCCGTGGCACATGCTGAGGCAACTATATAAGAAAACCGCCCGCGCCGCCGGTACCAGGCGCTCCGGTACACCCGGCCATCTTGCCTCATGCCCAGCCAGACGGTTTACTGGTGCGATGGCCATTCTCTCTTCGCTAGCGCTTCTGTTGCTATTCTCCAGCCACGCTTCTTCGTCGTCGCCCACCAAACCGGCGCTCGCGTTGCGCGCGGAGACGGCCTGCAGCGCGGCCACCAGGGCCGATATCGAGGAGGCGCTGGGCCATACCGTGGCCAATGGGAAAGAGAGCCGGACCGATGAGGGATCGGTTTGCAGTTACGTCGGGGCGGGCGGCGAGGTGACCATCCTGCTGCAGCACGCGGCGGCGAAGCTCGACGTCCCGGAAGAGCTGCGCAACCTGAAGGCGTCGTTCCCAAACGCCACCATGCGCGAGGCGCCGGGAATCGGCAGGCGGGCGGTGTTTCTGGACATGCCCGACATCGGCACGCAACTCCACGTCATCCGCGGCGACTACGACTACCTCATGATTTCCGTGCTCGGCTTCGGCGATGCGACGCGCGTGGCGCCGGCGGCGGAGAAAATCGCGCGCAAGGCGCTCGACCGCCTGTAATCAGCCACTAATAAATCAGTTTTAGTGAAAACTGAATTTGCCGCGACGTGCCGGCCGTGCGGCTGATTTCTCCGAAACCCGGCCCCAGCACCGTGTTCGACGGCAGGCCGAAGTTGACGACGTTGAAGATGTTGAAGAACTCGGCGCGGAACTGCAGCGACGCCAGTTCGCCCCCCGCCGCACGCTTGCCGATGGGCGTGTCCTTGATGATGGCGATGTCGAGATCGCGGAATGAGGGCCCGCGAAACGTGTTCCGTCCCAGCGTGCCGAAGCGGCCGTTAGGAATCGAGAAGAATGACGCGTTCGCTGCGCCGAGACCGAAGTAATCCTCGCGCACGGTGCGGCTGGTGGAAAGGTCGGGTGTGCCAATCTGGTCGGGCCGGTCTGCGCCGATGGAGCCCACGCCGGTCTCCTGCACGCCGGAATAGATAGTAAAAGGCAGGCCGGTCATGTACGTGCCGATGCCCAGAAGCTGCCAGCCGCCGGTCAAAGTCTTCCCCAGGGGCCGCAGCAGCGCCAGACGGTCCGCATGCAGGTCCTGAAACAGGCTGAACGAAAGGACGTTCTGAATATCGAAGTTGGACACGGCTCTGTCGGCGGAGGCGTCGAAGGGATTCTGCGGCAGGGTCTGGGTGACCGAGCCGGAGGCGGCGTTGAATCCACCCAGCACGGCGCTGGTGTCGTCCAGCGATTTCGAGAAAGTGTAGCTGGCCTGGAATCCGAGTCCCGACCGGGTCAGGCTGTTTTGCGCCGAGATCTGCAGAGCGTCGTAGGTGGAGTGGGACCGGTTGGTGAGCATGCTCACCAATCCATATCCGCCGGTCACCGCGCCCGTTGAATCGAACTGCGTGTACGGCGCGAATCCGGGACTGGCGCCCGGATAGCCGTTGGGGCTGTCCATCACCGGCAGCTTGACGCCGGCGGTGCCCACGTAAGATGCGTCCACCGTTGCGCCGCCCAGTTTCCGCTCCACGCCGGCGGTCCACGTGCCGATGTAGCCGTTCTTCATGTTGGGCGAGATGCCGGCGACGTTCAGCGCGGTGATTTGATGACTGGGCGACAGCGCCGCGAGACCCTGCTCGAAGCGAAGAACGTCCATGACGGTGTTCGCCGACACCTGGTTCGAATCGCCGGAAGCGAACACGGGGACGCCGGCGGTGCTGTACACGACGGGCAGTTCCTGCGGCGTGACCGTGGCGCCGAAATTCACAAACTGGCCGGGCGCGGCGGTCAGCCTGGGATAGACGACGAACGGCGTGCTCCCGGTAAGCAGGTTATCCTGCCAGATGTTGATCAGCAGGGTGGTGATAGCGCCGCCGGCGTGGAACATGGTGCGGTCCGTGACGCGGAACTCGGCGCCGAGCCGCGGGCCCCAGCCGTTCTTGTCCCATTTGTAAGGCGGCTGCGGGTTGATCAGCAATTGCGATCCGGGCAGCGCGCCATCGATGGGTGTGAGCACGGGATCGGAGGTGCGCTTGTCCTCTTCGCGAATCGGCGAATCGATTTCATAGCGGAGGCCGAGGTTCACCAGCAGGCGCGAGGACGCCTTCCAACTGTCCTCGAAATAGAAATTGTAGGCGTCGCGATGGATGGCGGAGTCGCCAATGCTGGCGCCCTGCGCGAAGTTGAGCGGCGCCACTCCAATGGTGTACGTAAACGCGCTTCCCGTGAGCAGACCCGTGAGCGAATCCGGCAGAGGATCGCCCACGGAGATATCGTGCGCGCCGCTTTCGGAGCGGATGGGAACCGGCGAGTACGCTGCGCCGCCGCCGAATTCGTACTGGCCATTGGGCCCGGTGCCGAACCACGTTGTATCGCGATTGCCGCGGGCTTCGGCGCCGGCCTTCAACGTGTGCCGGCCGCGAATCCACGTGAAGTTCTGGCGCACCTGGAAGAGGTTGCCAAACTCGGCTATCACCGAGCCTCCGGCGGCGTTGAACGGTTCGTAGAGGTTGTCGCCGAAAAGCAGGCTCGGGTCGGTGCGGTCGGCCGTGGGAAAGCCCGGCGTCGCGCGAGTGAAACTGGCCGAAGATTCGCTGGTGAAGC
The DNA here is from genome assembly GCA_964453955.1 of uncultured Solibacteraceae bacterium. Lineage (GTDB taxonomy): Bacteria > Acidobacteriota > Terriglobia > Bryobacterales > Bryobacteraceae > CAWACP01. The sequence continues at coordinate 5,027 of CAYVPZ010000161.1, forward strand.
TGGCCGACAGCGCGCGCGTCAGTGTCACCACGGCGTTGCGTTGGAGGTCGATGAAGTTCACTCCGAAGCTGGGGTCGATGACGGTCTGGCTGGGATTGGTGACGGGTCCGTTGGTGTTCTCCATGGTGAAGCGGCCGAACAGCTTCGTCTTGTCCGAGATGCCGTGATCGATGCGCGCGGAGAACTGATCGGAGAAGGTGGTCACCCGCGAGGCGGCTGCGTACGTGCGCGCGCCGTACGGGCCCTGCGGGTCGTTAGGCAGTGGGTAGCGCGCCAGCAGCTTCGCGATGGCCGGGTTCACCGGCACAATGAGCGTGTCGCCGGGAAACGCCGTGGTGTCGAGTCCGGCTCGCTCGTCGGCGGTGGGAACGGGGATTATCTCGGTGTCGCTGAGGATCTGGCGAAAGCCCTGGTATTCCGCGAAGTAAAAGGTCCGGCCGCGGCCGCGATAGAGGCCGGGAATAGTTACCGGGCCGCCGTTGGTGAAGCCGAATTCGTTGCGGATGAAGGGCGGGATGCGGCCGGGGTCGGCCAGCGATCTCTCGTCGAAGAAATTGCGCGCGTCGAGCGCGGAGTTGCGCAGGAATTCGAAAGCCGATCCGTGGAGGGCGTCGGTGCCCGAGCGCGTGATGATGTCGGTGAAACCGGCCGCGCCGCGTCCGACGTCGGCGGGCATCACGCCGGAGCTGGAGCGAATCTCCTGCACCGCGTCGACGTTGAGGTTGGTGAACGTCGCGCCGCCCATCTCCGGATCGGTGCTGTCGGCGCCGTCCATGGCGAACACCGCCGCGGTGCCCCGCTGTCCGTTTACGGCGAACTGCTGGGTGAAGTTGGAAGCGCCGTTGGTGTCGGTCATGGTTCCCGCGGCCAGCAGGAGCAACTGACTGAAGTCGCGCTTGTTGAGGGGCAGCTCGGAAACGGCTTTGCTGGAGAGTTTCTCGCCTCCGCTGGCCGCCTGCGCGGCTCCCGCCAGCGACAGCGCACCGCTGGCGGATAGTTCCAGAACAACCGCCGAGCCCGCGCCCGGAATGGCGAGGGGACGCGAGAGCGTGGCTTTGCGGCCGCCATACTCCACGGCGACCGAGTACTCACCCGCCGGCACCGTGAAATGGAACCCGCCATCGTGCGCCGTGCTTGCTGCGGCGGTATTATCTCCCGACTGCAATCGAACGGTCGCGCCGGAGACCGGATCGCCGTGGGCGTTGCGCAGTACGCCGGTCCAGGAGTTTGCTTCGTGCTGCTGCCCGGCGGCCAGCGCGCAAGCGATTATGAAGAAGGTAAGAGGTCTTGCGAACACGCTTCGATCATATCGTGGCGTCTGTTTGGCAGCGAGCTTCGGCTGAATACCGCACCGATGGCTCCGCCAGGCCGCGAGGGCTTCGCCGCGATCATCCCTTCCGGCTGAACTCGCGAATGGACTTTACTTCGTCCTCCGGGATGTGCAGGAACTCCAAAAACTCCTGATGCTCCTGCGGCGCCGATTTCTCGAACTCAACGTGGAATCGGTGCATGTCGCTCTCGCTGAGGCCGGCGGCCCGCATGATGGAAACAAGCTTGTCTTTGGTTACCACTCTGGATCTCCTGAATTCCGCCGATTGCCCCAGCAAAGCGGCAATGGCGTGCTGGTGACCGCGCAGCCGCTCGATCTCGGCGCTCAATGCTTCGAGCCGCCGTTTCAGGATCGCGGAGGCGTTGCTGTCGGGTTGGTCGAAAAGGGAACGAATATCCTCGAGCGTCAGGCCGGATTCGCGCCACAGGCGGATGCGCAGCAGGCGCGCGGCGTCCTTTTCCCCGTAAACACGGTAATTGCCCGCGCTGCGCCGGGCCGGCTTGAGCAGTCCGATGGATTCGTAATAGAGCACCGTGCTGCGGCTCAGGCCGCAGGTGCGGGCGAGTCTGGAAACGGTCAGCATCGTCCTCCTTCGAGCTTCAACCCTGAAGTTGTAGACAGGTCAAGAGGGATTGTACAGCGGCGCACCAACTTCTCGCGGCGCCGGTCGCTCAGACGAACAAGTCCGCTGAGACCTTGAAGTAATCGGCGAGCTGCCGGGCGTGCGCCTTGCTGATGGCCCGCTTCCCGTTGTCCACATCGGAGACATACCCGCGCGACTTGAAAATCGGGACCAGATCCGCCTGCCGGAGCCCGCGCTGCTCCATGAGATATAGCAGCATCTCGCGCGGTGAGGAGTGCGGGAGCGGATATTGCTCCTCCTCGTATGCGGTGATGAGACGGACCATCAGATCGAGCGCGGCGTCCTCTTCGGCCGTGCGCCGCTCGCCCTTGTCCATCAACGTCTCAACCTGGGCAAGCATGCGCTCATGCTCCTGTTTTGTCGAGATCACCCGCGGCAGGACTTTTGCAAGGACCCGAGCGTATTTCTTGTCGCCAGTGGTTAACGCGCCCATTTCTTCCAATCTCCTCTCGTATACGTGTGTGCGTCAGGAATTCCTTGACCATGAGCAGCCTCGCCCGGTAGTCGACCTCCACGATCAGCCGGTAGTAGTTATGCCGCACGTTGAATATCAACAGCGACTTGAACTGGTCCGCGCTCGGGAAGAACTGACGGACCCCCGCGAGATCCCGCCTCGCCGTCTGGCTCCAGCGATGCAGTTCATCGGCCGCGTCGGCGTGAAGAGCGGCGAACCGTTTGATGGTCGCCCTGCTAAATCACGTTCACGCCTCGATGTTCGCACAACGCGAGCACCTGCGCGTACCTCCTCGCCGCTATACTAGATGGCAGGTGAACCGGTCGGGTGCACTTCGAATGGAATGCCGCGAAGGCCACCGCGAACCAGCGAAAACACGGCGTTTCGTTTCATGAGGCGGCCAGCGTGTTTTTCGATCCGCTGTCGGCGACTGCTGCGGACCCCGACCATTCGCAGGATGAGAAGCGGTTTATGATTTTTGGCATGTCGTCGTTGCGACGATTGCTTGCTGTTGCACACACCGAACGCGGCGATGGGATTCGGATTATCAGTGCTCGCGAGGTTACGCACAGTGAAAGAAAGTTCTATGAAGAAAGCTAAGAGGCCTGTCGCGGACGATGAGATGCGGCCCGAGTATAGGGCCTCAGATTTCCCTGCCGGCTTCGTGCGCGGGAAGTTCGTCAAGCGCCTCCAGGAGAGGTCGAACGTCGTGGTCCTCGATCCGGAGGTAACCGACGTCTTTCCCAATGCGGCCTCGGTCAACGCTGCCCTGCGAGCACTCGCCGAAATCGCCCGTCGTACCGCTCCCGCGCGTCGCCGGTCACGCTGAATGGCAGCGTTGCAGATTAGCGGCTCACGAATGTCAGTTGGTAAGTGCTGCTTCGAGCCACTGTATGGTCCTGATCGCTGCCTACGCCGACAACGCTACCTTGACGCAGAAGCATACATCATCTCAAGAAACATCAGGATCTATCATGTCGATTACTCTTGGTGGGCTTGGAGAGCGGCCCGCGCGGGAAAGTACGAGTACGACCGCTACATCGAAATATCGAGCGTGGCTTACAAGATCTACGGATGGGACGCGATGACTTCTGTGCTCGTCCACGAGTTCGGACATTGCGACCTGTTCAACGAAGGTATCGGCGAAGGGTCCTCCCCAGAGGAGAACTTGGAGATCGAAAGGAAGGCGAATGCACGAGGACTCGAAATCATGCCGCCATACCTCGTACCTGAATATTACGGCGAACATCGAGCTTTCTTTTTGAGATCCTACTTGGAAAATGACTGGTCAGAACAGAGGTGCCTTGAAGAGTGGTCGAAAACCGTTGGGGCGTGAAGGCCGCATGTGGGACATGGAAGA